>JAHWHW010000012.1 GCA_019322995.1 Candidatus Woesearchaeota archaeon
AATTGTAATGCAGGTATGCTTCCGATTAGTGCGCTTGCCCATATTATTAAGTATACTCCTGCACAGACTTTGATTAGTATTGTATCTTCATGCGCAAACAAATAGATTATCCATATAGGACAAAATAGTATTATTGTGCTTATTATCATTTGTAATGAAATTCCCGGAATTTGGTCAAAGAGCAGTGTTGTTAGGTTTAATAAGGGCAGACAATAGGCAATTAATGAAACAAGAGCATATTTTTGAAATTTTCCTATCCAGCTGTCTCCTGTTTTTATCCCTAGTATTTTGTCTGCTATGCTTGATTCATCGCCTGATAATAGTATTGTTGCCATTACTGCCAGAATAGCATATAAGCTAAGCATGGGTATGTGTATTATTGGAAATGGACCTCCGTACATTCTCATTTTTAGGTCTATTATATGAACTGCAAATGCTAAACTAAACATTGCAAATGCCCCAAGGCCCCATTCTCTTTTTCCTATTTGAATACCCATTGTTGTTTTTCTCTTTTTTTTATTCTATTTTTATTTCAAGATTAAGTATGTTTAAGTCACTGTCTGGCTTTATAAACAAATAATTGTTTCCTTTTTGTATTATACTGCTTATGTCGCGTGTAAAATACGGCGAGTTCTGATTTATTATGTCTGGTTCATTATTTAGTTCTAGTTCTGCTTCTTTTAGATAGCCGTCATCTGAAAATTGTATCTCAAGTATTGCTTGATTGTTTTGTATGTTGTTGTATTGTTTTTCACTGACATAAAAATAATTAGACCATGTTTTTTGTGTTTTTAGAATTGTTTTTAGTCTTATTTGTTCTAGGTTTATTGTTCCTTTTAATAGTCTGAATTTTATTTCATTGCTTCCTATCATTAGGTCTGAGGAGTCTAGGTTTATTCTTGCTAGGCTGTTGCAGTTAGGTATTCCTGAGAATAGCATGTTTGAGTTTAGGTATAGTTCAAGAACTCCTACTGTGTTTTGATTGCAATATGGCATAAAATCAATATAAGCATGTTCGATATTAGAATATTCTGTCTCGCTTATTGATATTAAATGACTTGATTCTTGTTTTTGTGCATTGGTTATGTCTGCTATTATTTTGAAGTTTTCAAATGCATATATTTTTGCAGGCACTCCAAATCCGTGGACTTGAATTTCTAGTTTGTTTTTTTGTTCAAGATAGTTTTTGTTTATTTGTATTGGTTGAGGGCTTTCTGTGTTTATCTCTCCTTCAAATATTGAATGTCCGTTTAATATTATTTTTAATGTTCCGCTGTGACTTTGAAGGTTAAAGCTGATCATTGTATTTTTTGTGTTTTCAGGGTCTTCAATAAAAAATTCTATTGTTTTGTATTGCTCTGATATTCCTTTTTTTATTATAAATGAATTTGCAGCATATAGGACTGATGATTCTGTTACTTCTTTTAGATACATGTTGGATATTGTGTGTGTATTTTTGTCGTCAGAAGATTTACTTAGTCTTCCTATGCTTTCTTGTAGCAGTATATTTTCATCTGTTATTGTTTGTGTTTCTTCGTCAAGAAGTTTTTGTCGTTCTGATGCAGGTATGATTAGCAGATATGCTATTATTAGAACAGTTATAAGTCCTATAAGCGCCCCTGCTGAGCTTCCAGCAACTGCCTTGTATTGGGCCTTTTTATTTATTATCATTATTAATCACCTTTTTTTTAGAGCAACACCTATATATAGTATTTTTAGAATATTCTATATTTAAATCTTGTTATTTTTATAAGCAGTATACTAAATAATATTTGGTATTTTTTAATCTATATTAGTTTATTTTTATCATAAGTTTTAAAATGTTTTAGTATTTTTGTTATTATACTATGAAGATATTATCAAGGAATTTGAAGAAAGGAGAGGTTAAGATTAGTGTTGAGTCTAATGATGATTTGTGGTATCTTAGCACTTTAATAGAACCTGAAGATATTATTAGTGGTAAGACTTTGAGAAAGATTAAAGTTGGTTCTTCTGAAAAAGAAGCTGTTAGAAAGCCTGTTTTTATTTCTATTAATGTTGAGAAAGTTGAGTTTGCAGAGTCTTCAAATTCATTAAGGGTTCTTGGAACTATTTTAGAAGGTCCTGATGATGTTTCCAAGGGTTTGCATCATTCTTTTAATATTGAGGTTAATACTAGAATTAAGATTAAAAAGCAGGGATGGGTTTCTTATCAGATTGAAAGACTAAACGAGGCTGCACAGTCAAAACTTCCCAAGATTCTTATTTGTGTTTTTAATAGAGAAGAGGCTTTTTTTGCCTTGATGACTCGTTCTGGTTATCGTTTACTTTCTAAATTAAAGGGCGATGTTGTTAAAAAGGCGGTTGATACTAAGCCCAAAGGAGATTTTTATGAAAAAATAATAAAACAGTTAGAGCAGTATGATAAGAGGTATAATCTAGACAGAATAATAATTGCAAGTCCTGCTTTTTGGAAAGAAGATTTCATGAAAGTTTTGAAAAATCAGAGTTTAAAATCTAAAATTGTGCAGGCATCCTGTTCGTCTGCAGATGAATCTGCTTTTACCGAGGTTTTAAAGCGTGATGAAACAAAAGAAGCTTTAAAGATGGAAAGGATTTCCAAGGAGATAAAATTAGTTGAAAATTTGTTGCAGGAAATTTCTAAAAATAATAAAGCAGTTTATGGTTTAAAGCAGACAAAGCAGGCTGTAGATTGTGGAGCTGTTGAAACTTTATTGGTTTCTGATAATTTGATAATGAAGTTAAGACAGGAAAAAAGGTTTGATGTTTTGGAAAATATTATGAAAACCGTTGATAATTCAAGAGGAAAAATTGTTATTATAATGGGCAGGCATTCTGGCGGCAAAAAACTTGATGGTCTTGGCGGAATCGGAGCTTTATTACGCTTTAAATTGGTATATTAGTTTTTCTCGTCGATAAAATGTCTGTTTTGCACGATATATGTTGGGACGTATATTCTTTATAGTATAAAAGTTTATATATTGATTATGTTTAGCATTATATAATAACAACGGCGGTGGGAGTATTTTTACTCTTCGGTAACAACCCCTCTTTAGTGGTGCCGAAAAACCGTAACATTTTAATAGTAATGTTTGTTTACCTCAAGCTAATAACAAAAAAGGGGGGAGGTATGTATGATTGTTAAAGAAGAATTTTTAAGTAAGCTGAGACGATTTTTTTCTCTAAACTTATATGAGGTAAAGATTTGGACTGGACTATTATCCCGTGGAGTTGCTACTGCTGGTGAATTGTCTGATATTGCGAATGTTCCAAGATCAAGGTCTTATGATGTTCTTGAAAGTCTTGAGAGAAAAGGATTTGTTGTTATGAAATTAGGAAAGCCTATTAAGTATATTGCTGTGCCTCCTTCAGAGGTTTTAGAGCGTGTTAAGAAAAATATGTTTTCTGAAGCCCAGGAAAAAATTAAGCGTTTGGATGAGCTTAAGTCTAATGATGTTTTAGGTGAATTAAATTCTTTGCATACTCAGGGAATTGATTTGATTGAGCCTTCTGATTTAAGTGGCAGTTTAAAAGGCCGCCATAATTTGTATTCTCATTTGGAAAGAACTATTAGAAATGCAAATAAATCTATTACTATAATGACTACTTCACAGGGTTTTTTAAGAAAAGTGGAAGGTCTTAAACCTGTTTTTGAAAAACTTAAGAAAAAAGGAGTTAAAATAAGAATTGCCGCACCTCTTAATAAAGAAACAAAAAAAGCTTTGAAGGAAATTTCCTCTGTTGCTGATGTTAGAAACGCAGATTCTAAAGCAAGATTTTGTGTTGTTGATGGTAAAGAGATTGTATTTATGGTTTTGGATGATAAAGAGGTTCATCCTACGTATGATGTTGGTATTTGGGTGAATACTCCTTTCTTTGCTAAGGCTTTGGAGAATTTATTTGATACTTCATGGAAGTCAATGAAAAAGCCTTAATTTTCTTTTTTTTTGAGAGTTGCTTTCACCATGGCTGATATAAAAAAACTTATTGATACTTTGCATCCGCTTGAACGCAGGGTTTTGCCTGTTCTTGGTTCATGCAAAAGTCTGCCTGAGATTGTTTCTGCAACTGGTCTTAAGGAAGTTGAAGTAATGAGAGCTTTGCAGTGGCTTGAGAACAAGAAAATTCTTAAGATTTCTACTGAAATGAAGGAAGTTATTAGTCTTGATAAGAATGGTGTTAAATATATTAAGTCTGGATTGCCTGAGCGTCTGTTTATTAATGTTTTGAAAAAAAGGGAATTATCTATTTCTCGTCTGGAAAAATTGACTAAATTATCTAAGGATGAATTAAATAGCTGTCTAGGAACTTTAAGAAAAAAAGCAATGGTTATTATAATTAAGAACAAGGAGTTAAGGGTTAAGTTGACTAATGAAGGACTTAAATGGCTTAAAAAGGATTTTTTAGAAGAAAAATTATTAAAAAAACCTTTTCCGCTTGATATTTCTTCTTTAAGTTCTGAGGAGAAGTTTGCATTGCAGAATTTGAAAAAAAGAAAAAATATTGTTAAAGTTGAAATGCAGAAGATTAAGCATATTGCTATTTTAAGCAAAGGAAAAGAATTGATTGAAAAAGGTATTGGTGATGAAAAGGTTGTGGATTTGGTAAAGCCCGAATTATTAAGATCAGGAGAATGGAGAAATAAGACTTTTAGACGTTATGATGTGGGTATTAATGTTCCAAAAATTTGGGCAGGTAAAAAACAGACTTATCGTTTATTTTTGGATGATGTTAGGAAAAAATTTCTTGCTTTGGGTTTTTCTGAGATGACAGGACCTTTGGTTGAGTCTGAGTTTTGGAATATGGATGCTTTATACATGCCTCAGTTTCATTCTGCACGGGATATTCATGATGCTTTGTATGTTAAAGAACCTAAAAAAGCAAAGTTAGATGAAGGTTTGGTTAAAAATGTCAAGGCAGCTCATGAAAATGGATTTGGAACTGGAAGTACTGGATGGGGTTATGAATTTGATATTGCCAGAACTCACAGGCTTGTTTTAAGGTCTCAGGGAACTGCGTGTTCTGCAAGAATGCTTGCATCTCAGGATTTAAAGATTCCTGGCAAGTATTTTGGTGTTGCTCGTTGTTTTAGAAAGGATGTGGTTGATGCTACTCATAATGCAGATTTTTATCAGATTGAGGGTATTGTTGTTGAGAAAAATCTTAATTTAAGGCATTTGTTTGGTTTATTGAGGATGTTTGCAAAGGAATTTGCAGGTGCAGATGAGATTAAGGTTGTTCCTGGTTATTTTCCTTTTACAGAACCTAGTGTTGAATTATTTGCAAAGCATCCTGAAATGGGATGGATTGAACTTGGAGGGGCTGGAATTTTTCGGCCAGAACTGGTCAAGTCTTTGACTGGAAAAAATATTAGTGTTATTGCTTGGGGTATTGGTATTGATCGTATTGCCATGTTTAAGCTGGGTATTAAGGATATTCGTCAGTTGTTTTCTCATAATCTTGATTTTTTAAGAAAACAAGGAGTTGTTTCATGCCTTCAATAAATTTTTCATTAAAGGATTTGGGTAATTTAGTTGGAAAAAGAATTAGTGAAAAAGAACTTAAGGAGTTATTAGAATATGCCAAGGCAGAATTTTCAGGCAGTGATGGTGATGAAGTTTCTATTCAGTTTAATGATACTAATCTTCCTTATTTGTGGTCTGTTGAGGGTTTAGCTATTTTGTTTCAGGGTGTTATTGGAATAAAAAAAGGAATTCCTGAAATAAAATCCGAAAAATCAGATTATAAAATTATTGTTGACAGGTCTATTCGTCCTGTAAGGCCTTTTATTTCTGCTTTTGTTGCAAAAGGAGGCAAGTTGAATGATTTTTTCTTAAAACAGATTATTCAGTTGCAGGAAAAATTTTGCGAGAATTTTGGAAGAAGGCGTCAGAAAGTTGCTATTGGTCTTTATCCTGTTTCAAAAATATCTTTTCCTGTTTCATACAGTGCAGTCCCTCCTAAGTCTGTGAAGTTTGTTCCTTTGGATTCTTCCAAGTCTTTGAGTTTGGCTGAGATTCTTGAAGAGCATCCAAAGGGCAGAGAATATGCCTGGATTTTAAAGGACACTAAGAAATATCCTTTGTTGTGTGATGCTAATAAGGAAATTTTGTCTTTTCCTCCTATTATAAATTCAAGTACTACTGGAAAACTGGGTATTGATGATTGTGATATTTTTTTTGAGGCTACTGGAACAGATTTAGATTCAGTTAATCTGGCTTCTTGTATTTTTGCTCATGCCTTGTCTTTAAGAGGATTTAGTATTTTTTCAACTAAAATTTCTTATGTAGGTAAGAGTTTGTTAAGTCCTGATTTTTCTGTTCATCAGCATAAGTTAGATAAAAAACAGGTTGAGTCTTTGCTTGGTTTGGAGTTAAAGGATTCAGATATAAAGAGATTATTGGAAAAAGCCCGCTTTAATGTTAAAGGAAGTTCTGTTGAGATTCCTTGTTTTAGAAATGATATTATGCATTCTGTTGATTTGGTTGAGGAGATAGGTATAATGTATGGTTTTGATAATATTTCTGAATTGCCTTTGAGTAATTATACTGTTGGAGGCACGTCTGAGATACAGAATTATATTGATAAGTGCAGGGATATAATTGTTGGTTTAGGATATCAGGAGATTATGAGTCCTATTTTAACTTCAAAAGAGGCTTTGATTGACAGGATGAATCTTAAGCATTCTTTGGATGTTGTGGAGATTTCAAATCCTGCATCTGCGGGTTTTTCTGTTTTGCGTTCTTGGATTTTGCCTGGTTTGATGGATGTTCTTATGAAGAATAAGCATGTTGATTTTCCTCAAAAGCTTTTTGAGCAGGGCTTGGTTTCTGTTAAGGACAATGATTCTGTTTTTGACAATGAACATATCGCAGGTTTAGAGTCGCATATTAGCGCTAATTTTACTAAAGTTAAGCAGTCTGTTGATTTTATTTTGAGAATGTGCGGTCTTGATGCAGAGTATGAGGATTTTGAGCATAATTCTTTTATTTCTGGCAGGGCCGCAAAAGTTATTGTAAAAAATAAAGAAGTTGGTTTTGTTGGAGAGTTTCATCCTGCTGTTTTGACTTCTTGGGGCCTTGATATGCCTGTTGCAGGTTTTGAGATAAATTTAAGTGAGTTATTCAGGATTATTGCAAAATAATGTTTTGAAAAGATAAATCTTTAAATAATTAATTTTATTTTTATATATGATGGATAAGAAAGATTTGGAAAAATTTATTTCTTATGAACTTCATGAATTATGTTGGAGAAATAAATATCCTATTGATGAGAATATTGCTGTTTGGTCTTTTTTAAATGCTTTAGAAAATAATAATTTTAAAATAAATAAAAAGAAAGATCCCTTTGAAATTTTCTATGTTGTTTCTTGTGATAATAAACATCATGAATTGTCTGCACCTATTTCAATAAAGGAAATATTAGAAGGATGGAAACGAACTCCAAAAGCTTCTCTTAACGCATTGTATGATTCTATTTATCTTGTTATTGACAGGTTGCAGGAAAACATAATTGGTGTTTTTCCTTATAGAAAAAATATTTCTGAAGAAATGAGCGATATTTTAGATAAAGAAAGAAATGTTAAAGGAAAAATAATACGCGAGTCTATGGAAAAAGAAATGTTATTTTATTTTGAAAAGTATCAAGAGGATGTTTTAAAGCCGTCAGATATTGATTATAAATCTCCTTTTCATTCTGGAATTTTAAACAATCTGATTAAATCAGATATTATTAGTTTGGATAGGATTAATGA
>JAHWHW010000013.1 GCA_019322995.1 Candidatus Woesearchaeota archaeon
AGCAACGAAAATAGTATTACTGGAAATACTATGTTAACTCCGTTTGGTATTACTACTTGCATTCCTAGTGTTACAAAGAATATTGTTGCAAAAAAATCTCTTAATGATTTTATTCTGCTGACTATTTCAAGATTATAAGGTAAAGGTGCAAGGCATATTCCTGCTAAAAAACCGCCAATTGCAATGGATAGTCCTATTTTTTCTGAAATCATTGCAAACATAAAACATGTTGAAACAGCTCCTAAAAACAAAAGTTCTGGAGAGCTTGCAATTGGATTAAATAGATATTTTAAGATGTACATTCCTGCAATAAGAGCTACTGCAAAAAAACCAATCCCTACTGCTACATTCAACCCGACTGTGGTCCAGGTTATTGCATTTTTTGCAAGAGCTGCAAGAGCAATAACTGCAACAAAATCCTGAACTAAAAGAATTCCTAGTGCGATTCTGCCGTGCAGTGCATTCATTTCGTTTTTGTCTGAAAGAAGCTTGACTATTATGATTGTGCTGCTTAAAGTTAAAGCAATAGATATGTATAAAGTATGTATTTGTGAAAATCCCAGAAGATTAACTACTAGATAAGTTATTATAAAAGTAAAAATTACTTGTCCTATTCCTGCTACTAGAGCAATTAGTCCTAGATTTCTTAGTTTTCTTATGTCAATTTCTAGACCAACAATAAACAATAAAAATGCTATTCCTAGTTCAGAAAGAGTAGTTATTGTATCCATATCAATAACAAGCTTAAATCCAAGAGGTCCTATTATCATTCCTGCTATAATATATCCAAGAATCATTGGCTGTTTTAATCGTCTAGCTATATAAGCAAGAAATGTAGCTAAGATTAGTATAAGACCTATCTCTACTATTAAAGTCATTTTTCCCTCTTTTTAGATAGAATTAGATGTTTTTGTATTTAAATTTATTGTATAATATTAAAGTCAAGTTAATTGTCTTCAGAAGTGGTGCGTAAATTGCCGGTGTTGCGATAAAAAAATACTAGACGACCTGAGGGCTTTAGCCCGAAGTTGAGCAGCAAGTGAGGCTTCGCACCACTGCTGTTTTTTTGTCATGTGTCTTCAGCAGTGGTGCGTAAATTGCCGGTGTTGCGATAAAAAAATACTAGACGACCTGAGGGCTTTAGCCCGAAGTTGAGCAGTAAGTGAGGCTTCGCACCACTGCTGTTTTTTTGTCATTTAATTTGACTTTGCCTGTATAATATATAGTAATAAAAGTATAAATCTATTCATTTCTTAATCTCAAAATCTCCAGCAGGCAATGATGAAATTATATCATCTATTTCTCCGCCTATTTCTGATTTTATTTGTTTGGCAATATCGCTTTTCTTTTTCTTTCCTTGAACCAATATCAAAAATTTAGAACAATTTTTTTTTACAGCACTTATTGGCCCTCCCATTATTATTCCTTCTGAGTTTATCCCTATTGCCATTTCAAGTATTGGTTCTGAATAATTTCTTTTGCCGTGTATCATAAAGCTGCCTTTTGGAAGTCCTAATTCTTTTCGAACCTGTGAAGGTTTTATCCAATAAACTTTTGTGCTTCCCAGACCCATTTTCCATGCTCGTGAAAATACCGCTGTTGCTTGAGCAGTTTCTTTTAGTGTTTTTTCTCCAACTTTTTTGCCTGATGTTTTTATTACAAAAAAAGGGCTTCCTGGTGCTTCTGTATGAAAAACAATATCCTCAGAAAGCATATGTTTCTTGACAATTATTTCATTAGTTGTTGCATCTCTTCCGCCAATACATAAAAATTCTTCTGAGCTGATAAACCAGCGGAATTTTTCATACCATTTTTTTGTTCTTTTTGGTTTTCTTCTTTCTTTTTCTTTTTCTTCGTATTTCTTGACTGCTTCCTCTTTAGAGCTGATTAATTCTTTTTTCTCTTTTTCAAACATAAGAAGTGCTTTTTTCACACCCTGTATTTTTCTTTTGGCTTTTTTTGCTTTTTCAAAGTAAAGGGCTGCATTTTCTTCAATTGTTTTGGAAGTGTCTATTTCTATCTGCATACCTATATCATTATTATAAGAATATATAAGTTTTTTCTATTATTTGACTCTGTTCTAAATGTAGGTTAGCAGCTTTAGTCAAATTCTATGTATTGAATTATTAGGCTGACAAGAGGGTCGCCTCCTTCGGAGAAACCAGAGCTTGCGAAGCCCGAAAAAAAGCCTGCTTTTTTTGGGCGCAGAAAATTTTTAATTTTCTTGCGGTTGCTGACAAAGCTTTGCTTTGGCAAGCATGTTAGCTATTGTTGTCATTATCAGGAATTTGAAGCTGCTAACCCGAGCTTTTAGCGAGATTTAGTAAAGAGCCATAGAAACAAAAAGCTTTTTAAATGGATGTTAACTACTATTTGCAATGGGACGTAGAAAAGGGACTACAAGGAGAAAAACCAGAAAATTGATGACTAAGCATTTTAGGAATAAAGGCAAATTAAGCTTAACTGCCTTTCTTAAAAAATATAATGTTGGTGACAAGGTTGTTATTAAGCCAGAACCAGCATATCAAAAGGGCATTTGTCATCTTAGGTTTTATGGACAAAAAGGAATTGTAAAAGCAAAAAAAGGAAACTGCTATTCAGTTCAGATAAAGGATAAAAACAAGCAAAAAGAAGTTATTGTGCATCCTGTGCATATTAAGTTGTTAAAATGAAAACCAAAATAATTAGTGAAACACCGTTAAATCTTGTTGAAGTTAAAGAGCATATTAAAAAAATCCAGAAAAGGGATAAAGAGCTTAATTTTAGGACTCAAAAAACATTGGATTATCTTAATCCAATTGCTAAAATGAGCCTTAAACAGGCAAATGAGCTTAAAAAATCCTTGGAAAAATTAAATATCTCTCGATTAAGAGATATTCATGTGCAAAAGCTTATTAGTGTGCTTCCAGTAAATGAAGATGATGTTAAAGTTGTTTTGCAGGGATATACTTTAAATTTAAAAAAGGATGATGTGAAAAAGATAGCAGAAACAATAAAGAGTTTTGTTTCAGAAAAATAGTTATGTTACTGCTTAGTTAAGCATAAAGTTTATATATTAAGTTAGTTTTAAGTTTTCTTAATAGTTGGGTTTGCAAGAAATGAAGGGGTTTTATAGCGATGGAAACAGTAAGAGAAAAGCAGATGAAAGAGGAGTTTGCAGTTGTATTAGATTTCTTGCCGCACGGATATCCTTTTGATAAAAGACCTTCTCATAAAAAAAATCCAGTTGTTCAAGCAATAGGAAAGTCAAGGTTTGTTCTTTTAGAGCTTGTTCCTAAGAAAGATGTTTTTTTACAGCCTTATGAAGAAGTTTATATTGGTGAAGGCAAAAGAGAAAAAATTCATCACATTATGGGTAAATTGCCTTTAGACAAGCTGACTGCTACTGCTAAAAATGAGTTAGATTATGTAATTAAAGATATTGTTAAAAAAAATGAAAAAAAGTTTGTTGGTTTTTTTAATGCTGCTCAGCCGTTAACAACGCGTATGCATCAATTAGAGCTGATTCCTGGATTAGGTAAAAAACATATGTGGGAAATTCTGGAAAAAAGGAAAACAGAGCCTTTTTCAAGCTTTAAAGAATTAAAAAACCGTATTAAGCTATTGCCAGACCCTGAAAAAGCCATAATTAAGCGTGTTTTAAATGAAATATGCGGAAAGGAAAAGCATAAGCTATTTGTAGATGTGTAATTCTTGGAAAGCTTTATATATAAGATAATATATACTCATATAAAATACTCTTTGGGGTGAATCTAATGGCAGACTATGAAGGAAGATGCATGAAATGCAAGAAACAGGTAAAAATAAAAGATCCTAAAAAAGTCGTTATGAAAAACGGTATGGAAGCAGTGAAAGGAACCTGCGGTAAATGCGGAACAAAAGTCTTTAGAATATTAGGAAAAGCTAAATAAGCTTTTTCTTATCTTTTTTTTCGGCTCTGTCCTAAATATAGGTTAGCAGCTTTAGTCAAATTCTATGTATTTTATTATTAGGCTGACAAGAGGGTGGGCTCCTTCGGAGAATGTTAGCTATTGTTGTCATTATCAGGAATTTGAAGCTGCTAACCCGAGCTTTTAGCGAGATTTAGGACAGAGCCTTTTTTTTTCAAAAAATTTATATATTAATTCTTATTATTGTTATTTATGGGGGTGATTGGCATGAAGCCTGAATCAAAAATTAGAATAAGGCAGCTTATAAGAAATAATATTCTTGACAATTCTGTTATTAGTAAAGAACAGTTAGCTGCTGAAATAGCAAGAAGATGGTCGCGATTATAAAATTGCAGTCTTAAAAAACAAATATTTAAATACTTGCAGTAATTAATTTATTAAAGAGGTGATTTTATGCACGAGAAAGTTCCATTATTGATTCTTACTGCTGTAGTTGTTGTTTCTATATTGGGTTTTTATCAGGTTTATAATGCAGAAACAACTGCTAATATTGCTCTTAAGATGGGCGGACAAGAGTTTGTTCAAAGCAGAGGATTAGCTTATTCTCAGCCAGTTATGTTGTGTGAACGATTGATTGGTGAGGGTAAGATTCCAAAAGGATATAGTTATGAAGCGATTTATAGTGAAATGGTTAATCGCTTTGGAGCAGACCATTGTTATGATGGCACTGCAGAAGTAGGTTATTGGTGCTGCGACCCTACTGTGTTAGGAGAGTATTATTAATTTTTTTTTCTTATATATTAAGCTAAAAATACAAATTTTTTTCTCTTGACTTTAAAAATCCATATATTTTAGAAAGATTTATATATCAGTAGTGTAAAATGTATACTGATTTAGTATTTCATAGAAATTAAAGAGGTGAAAACCCATGGAGCTTAAGAATAACCCTATGGCTGTTTTAGCAATCGTAGCATTGATTGGAGTAGCAAGTCTTGTCATTATGTTTAAGATGGGACCTACAGCACAGGTTGCTGTAAAAATAGGCGGACAATCATTATACGGCAGTGCAGGTATGGCTTATGCAACTGATGAAACAATGAGTTGCGAGACTTTGATAGAATATGGCCGAGTTCCTGCTGGATTTGATTATGAAGCAGCCCCTAGTGATGCAGTTAATAGATTTGGATTAGACAAATGCTATGACGCTAGAGAATTAATGGGATACTTTTGTTGTAGCACTGTAGATCTTTATTAAAAAGAAGAGGTGAATATAAATGAAGGACAAGAGCCTGTCATATGTTATTTTAGGTATTGTTGCGGTTATTGCAGTAGTTGGTCTTGTGCTTTTGTTTAAGACTGCTATGAGTGGAGATGCAATCTTAAAATTTAAAGGACAAAGATTATACGGTTCCGCAGGAATGGCTTACAAGGCGCCAGTTCTTCAATGTGAGGACCTCATCGGCTCAGGACAAGTTCCTGCTGGAATGGATTATGAAACTTCTATGTATATGGATGTTTTAAATAAATTTGGTCCTTCCAATTGTGTTGATGCAAGGCACCTTAATGGTTACTGGTGTTGCAGTACCGAAAACGTTGAAGTTGTAAGCGGAAAAAACGTAGGCAAAGCAGTTGAAAGAGCACCAACTTACATGTATTAAAATTTTTTTTAAATAGCAGGAAAATCTTATGATTTTCTCTGCATATCTTTTTTTTAGTTTTTAGAGGTGATTTTATGGATGAAAAAAACATTCCTTATTTAGTTCTGGCAGCAGTATTAGTAATATCTATTTTCGGATTATCTTCTATGTTTAAAACAGAAACAACAGGCCAGGTTCCAGTAATGACTTCAAAACTATATGGCGGAGCAGTTAAAGGAATTGAAATGCCTTATTATGAAGACAGGGTTGTTTTGGTAAATAAAGGCAATAGTGTTGATGTTATAGATATTAGCAAAGCTCAGACAAACAGAATTCCAAGTCAGTCTGCTTTGGAAAACAGAGAACCAAGTAGGGCTTCTGCTTTATTAGATAGTTGTGAAGGCCTTATTATTCAGGACCAATTACCTGCAGGATATACTTATGAAGCTGGCTGGACAGAAGCTGTTAATAGATATGGAATGCACAATTGCAAAGATATGACATCCTGGATTGGCCAGTGGTGCTGTAAAAGAGATTAATTTTTTATTTTTTTTAAAAATAAAGAAAAATTATAATTTTATTTTTTAATCAAACCATATCCTATTAATCGCCATCTCTGTCCTAATCTTCTAGAAATTGTCATTTTTGCTCCAGCTTCTGCACATACTGGTTTTCTTAAAACAAAGTGTATTGCTTTTTTGCTTAATTCCTGAACAACTCCTACTGTTGCAGCTGAGTTGACATTTAGCATTAAGAATTCTCCTTTTTTGATTTGTTCAACAACTAATTTGTCTTTTGCTCCTACAACTCTTTCTAATAAATGAACTTCAAGGTCAATTTCATTCCATACTGGAGGTAGTTTTCCTGGATGGCCTGCAACACTTCCTACTAATTGGTCTGATTTTACTATTGCAGGGTCTAGTTCTGTCATTATTGCCATGCTTCCTCCAGGGCTTATTTGTTTTAGTTTTTCTCCTCCTGCAACAATGCTTTTGATTTTTGTCTGCAAAGGAGTCCATTTTTTGCTTTCTCCTGCATACCCTGGGAGTATTTTTATTTCATCGCCTGCTTTAAATTTGCCTTGTTTGATTGTTCCGCCTAAAATGCCTCCTGTGATTTTTTCTATTTTGCTTCCTGGTTTGTTTATGTCAAAGCTTCTTGCTACAAGCATTATAGGGTTTTTGGTTAAGTCTCTTTTAGGAGTTATAATAAGTTCTTGAATTGTTTTTATAAGAATATCCAGATTAATTCTATGAAGAGCAGACATTGGGATTATTGGAGCTTCTGAAAATTTTGTTGTTTTTAAAAAAGTCTTAATTTGTTGATAGTTTTTCATTGCTTTTTCTTCTGATACAAGGTCTATTTTGTTTTGTATGACAATTACTTTGTCAATTTCCATCATCTCAAGAGCCATTAAGTGTTCTTGTGTTTGTGGCTGAGGACATTCTTCGTTTGCAGAAACAAGTAGTATTGCTCCGTCTATTATTGTTGCTCCGCAAAGCATTGTTGCCATTAGGCTTTCATGGCCTGGAGCATCTATTAGAGATGCTTTTCTTAGTAATTCACATTCAGAAGCGCAGTTAGGGCATTTTTTAGAAATACTATAGCATTTTGGGTCTTTGCATTTTGGACATTTGTATATAGCTATATCTGCATATCCTAGCCTTATTGTTATTCCTCTTTTAACTTCTTCAGAGTGTGTATCTGCCCATTTGCCGGATAATGCCTGGACAAGTGTTGTTTTTCCGTGGTCTACATGGCCTATCATACCTATACTTATTTCAGGCTGTTTTTTTTCTTCAGATGTCATTTAAATATGCTAATTAAGTGAGTTTTATAAAGCTAACTGTTGCATTGGCTTTTTA
>JAHWHW010000014.1 GCA_019322995.1 Candidatus Woesearchaeota archaeon
TTAAGGATGGAATGATTGTTAAAACTAAAAGAGGTTGATTTAAAATGGAAAATAAAATATTACTTTTTTGTGTGTTAATGATTTTAGGTGCAGTTAGTGTGTGTGCAGATGCTTATGAATCAAATTATACTACTATGCCGGCTTATACAAGTTCAGAATCTGCTTATTTGCAGATTTCTAGCATGAGATATGAGCCATATCCTGTTAATCCTGGCGAGTATGTTAAGTTGTGGATTAAGGCTGAAAATCTTGGAACAGGACATACAACAGATGCTACTTTTAGATTAGTTCCAAAGTTTCCGTTTTCTTTAGATTCAGAAGAAGATGCTGTTCAGAGGTTAGGTCAAATAGGTTATGGAAAAATAAAAGGAGATAATGTGGTTGTTTTAGAGTATAAGTTAAAAGTTGATAAAGATGCTATTGAAGGAGAAAATGAGATTGAAATGAAATATAATGTTGATAATAGTAATTCTTGGATGTCCAAGTTATTTACTATTGATATTGCAGATGCTCAGACTGATTTTGATTTAGTGATTCAAGAAGTTGAAGACAGTACTGTTGCAATTGCTATTGCAAATACTGGTAAAAACATTGCTTATTCTGTTATAGTTAAGATGCCTGAGCAAGAAAATTTTGAAACTATTGGAACTTCTGGTCAAATGGTTGGTAATTTGGAAAATGGAGATTATTCTATGGTTAGTTTTGAGATTAATGAAAAAAGAAAAGCTGCAACTGATAAGACTTTACAGATTCAGATAGATTATACTGATATGATTGGTGAGAGAAGAAGTGTTATCAAGAAAGTTGTTTTTGAATCTGATTCAAGCAGTTCTGCGGTTTTTCCAGGAAATACTGAACTAACACAAGAAGAAAGAGAAGCTATGAGGGAAGAGATGATGGCTAAAGGAAGAGGTTTTAGACCTCAAATGATGCAGCAGGAAAATGAAATTTATCAAGAATGGTGGTTCTGGGCAATTATTTTAGGTGTAGTATTTGTTGGCTGGAAAGGATTTAAGCTAATAAAAGGGAGAAAAAGAAAGAAATGAGATTTTACAAATCCTTGTTGTTAGCATTAAATATGCTGACACACAGTAAATTAAGAAGCTGGCTGACTATTATTGGAATTGTAATTGGTATTGCTGCAGTAATTGCTATTGTTTCTATTAGTAGTGGTGCGCAAAATGAAATGCGTGATAGGTTTGCTAGTTTTGAAGCAGATATTATTACAGTTAGTCCTGGTTTTTCAAGAGCAATGGGTTTTAGAGGAGGCCCTGGAGGACATCCAGGAGGTAGTTCTTCTTCATCTGCAGATCAAGATCCTTTGACTAATAAGGATGTTTTGGCAATGAAGAACATTCCAAATATTAAATATATTTTAGGAATGGTTTCTGGAAGAGCAGAAATAAAATATTTAGGTTCTAGTGGAGAATCTTCTATTAAAGGTGTTGATACTTCTGTTTGGAAAGATTTGACTACAGATGAATTAGAGTCTGGAAGATTATTAATGAAAGGAGATAAATATGCAGTTGTTCTTGGTTATAGACAGGCAAATACTTTTTTTGAAAAGCCAGTGCAGATTAACAGGCAGATTACTATTGAAGGAAAAATATTCAAAGTTGTTGGAATTTTTAAAGAAGGCGAAGATGATAATGCAGTAATTATTCCTTTGGAAACTGCTAGAGATATTTTAGAAGATATTGATACTAAAGAGTTAAGTTCAATTACAATTAAAGTTGACGACATGGAAAAGATAGAAACAACAATTGCAGATATTGAGAAAAAATTAATGCTTACTAGAGGAATTTTGCAGGATTCTAAAAAAGATTTTAGTGTTTCTTCTATGACTTCTATGAGAGAAGATATTTCTGAAACAATGAATACTATGGCGATATTTTTAGGTGCTATTGCTGCTATTTCTTTGGTTGTTGGTGCTGTTGGTATTTCTAATACTATGTTTACTTCTGTTTTGGAAAAAACAAAAGAAATTGGTATTATGAAAGCAATTGGTGCAAAGAATAGAGATATTATGATAATTTTTTTGTTAAATGCTGGAATGATTGGTCTTGTTGGAGGTATTGGAGGAGTTATTGTTGGCTCTGTTGCTTCTGGAAGTGTTGGTGCTTTGGTTAGCAGTGAGGGAGGAATGATGAGAATGTTTAGTTCTACTTCCTTAAGTATTGAATTATTAGTTGCTGCTTTTTTATTTTCTATAGCAATAGGTCTTATTGCAGGCGCTATTCCTGCATATAGGGCTTCAAGATTAAAACCTGTGGATGCACTTAGATATGAATAGGTTACAGAAAAATTTATATAGTTTAATTATTATTGATTTACAATGGAAAAATTAAGAAAAGACTGGCCTGATCAGTATGATTGTGAATGGATTTTTCAGGGTTTATGGGCCAGGATTGAGCAATATGCTCATAAGTTAAACCAATTTAGGCATGATTTAAATATTAATTATGTTATGTATCTTGGAGGTATTGCAGGGAATATTGCTGCAGAGTGTGATAAAATTCTAAAAATATATCCTCCCAAAACTGATATTGGTTTTAATATTGTTGAAATAAAAAGACATGCATTAGAGGTTAATAATAGCGTTGGGGAGATTTGCAGTGCAGGCTCAAGATATGGTGCTGATACTCATCAAGGCAGGATGTTAACTGAAGTACCGTATGAGTTGAATATAGTAGAAACTTTTGTAAACGAATTTATAGAAGCTCATGAAAAGATTATATCAAGTAGAAAAAAAGAAAACTCTCCTGTAGAAAAGATTAATGAAGAAAGAGAGGATTATCTAGGATATTACGAAGATATAGATGATTTAGAGAGATTAAGTCCTGACTATTACAAAACAAAGCCTAAAAAAGGTTTTTTTAAAAGACTTTTAGAAAAGTTTTTTGGATAGTTTTATATTATATTATATATTTCTTAGATTAAAATGTCCAGAAAAAAACAACCTAAGGGAATTACGTATTTTATTGGAGGTTTTCTTATTTACTTTTTTGGAGCAATTTATTGGCTGTTAAAAAACTTGGTTAAATTATTTGGTTTTGCAATTAAACAAGGGCATAAACAGGCTAAAAAAGCAAAAACAAAGGTTAAGACAAAAGCTTCAAAAGGAAGTGCAAAAACAAGAGCAAAGTATAATGCTTTAAAAGAGGTTAAAAAAATAAAGGGCAATTCTTCTAAATTTGAATCTCATTTGTTGGAAAAAGAAAGCACTATTGGTATTATTCTTGGCGCAAGAGGTGCTGGCAAGAGTGCTGTTGGAATGAAGCTGTTGGAGAATTTTAAAGCCAAAACAAATAAGAGTGTTTATGCTATGGGTTTTAAAGCAAAAAATTTGCCTAATTGGATTAGTGTTGTTAATAATATTGAGCAGATTAAAAATGATTCTGTTGTTTTGATTGATGAGGGCGGAATTTCTTTTAGTTCCAGAAAATCAATGTCTAGTTCTAACCAGTTGTTGTCTGAATTATTAATGATTGCAAGACATAAAAATCTTAGTGTTTTGTTTATTACCCAAAATTCTTCTAATTTGGAAATTAATGCTTTAAGACAGGCAGATTTTTTAGTATTAAAGCATTCTTCGTTATTGCAAAAGGATTTTGAGAGAAAAATAATAAAAGATATTTATAAATCAGTAAATAAAGATTTTGAAAAATATTCTGATGATAAAACTATCACTTATATTCATTCAGATAAATTCAAAGGATTTGTTGCAAATGATTTGCCTTCGTTTTGGAGTTCTAGTGTTAGTAAATCTTTCAAGTAATCTTTATAAATACTAAATTTTTTTCGTATTATTAAGCCCCTGTGGTGTAGTCCGGCCAATCATATTGCCCTCTCGATCTAACTGTCTGATGTAAGGAAGGCGCAGGAAAATTAAAAGAGAAAGGCAATGACCCGAGTTCAAATCTCGGCAGGGGCATCTAAAAGAGGTATTCGCAGTGAAGATAAAAAATTTAAACAAAAACTCTAGATTAACTGATTTTGAGGTTATTAAAGAGATTGTGATTTCTCATTCTATAAAGAAAATGAAAAAAAATTCTAAGAAACAAGAAGAACCTGAAGAAAAATTACTTTCTGAATTTTAGGATAAAGTCAAGTTAAGTGTCTTCAGCAGTGGTGCGTAAATTGCCGGTGTTGCGATTAGTGCACACAATGCGACCTGAGGGCTTTAGCCCGAAGTTGAGAGGTGAATGAGGCTTTGCACCACTGCTGTTTTTTTGTCATTTAAGTTGACTTTGTTGAATTTTAGTAACATTTATATAGTATTTTTTCTATTTTTTATTAAAAGATGGTGTTTAAGAACAATAATCCTGAATTTTACCTTGGCTTGATAGTTGTTGCTGCTATTTCCTTTTTTGTTGGAAGTTTTTTTGCAGGCAATACAGGTGCAGTTATTTCAATTGAATCTTCAATTGATGTTGATGGTGCTGAGCCTGGTTTTTTTGAAATATCTCCTGGAAGTATTGCAAAAGATTTTAGCGCTTCTATTTCAAAAAATACAAAAGGATGGGGGATTTATTCTGCAGATGTTGTGAATGGAGAGCCTGTTCCAAAGAGTTATGTTCCTGTTTATCATACTACTTATGGTGATTTGTCTGGTTTTGCATTAGGTCCTGGCAAGTATGTTGCTCTTGTTGACGGCTGGCCAGGAGCAGATGTTGTTGTTTATTATAAAGTGGAATAGTTTTATATACTTTAAGAATTTCTTTTTTTTTATGCCCGTGTCGCATAATCTGGTAGTGCGAGAGGCTCGAATTTAAAGAACGAGTTCCCTCTTTTCCTTCGGGATATTTTCGTCAAGAATAGTTCAGGGCGAAGACTCGAAATTTCGGTTCAAATCCGAACGCGGGCGTGTCTTTTACTTGAGTTCTAGAATTCTGTTTTTAAATTCGTTTTTGGGTGTCTACAAAATAGGAAGATTTAAATATGTAGACACCTTTATTTAGTTATGTTTGTTGAAATAAGAAAAATAGGAAAAAACCGGAAATATTATTTGGTTCATTCTTATAGGGTTGGAGATAGGATTAAAAGGATTTCCAGATACTTGGGCTCGAATCTTTCTGAAAAAGAATTAGAAAAGTTAAGAAAAAGGGCTGAGCAATTAATCAAAAGCCAAACTAGGGAAAAGAGTTTATTTGAATTTGAACTTAGCAAGAAACAAATAGAAAAAATGAGGTGTTTTGATAAGCAAATTAAAATAAATCATTTGCAGAATGTAGATTGGACAAGGTTTACAGAAGATTTTACTTATAACACAAATGCCATTGAAGGTTCAACAGTAACAATAGGAGAAGTGAAAAAGTTAGTAGAAAAAAAGGATATTCCCGAGAATAATGATGAACTTGAGACAATCGGAGTATCAAATGCAGTTTCCTACATTAAAACAACAAAAAAAAAGCTTGACTTAGAGCTGATTAAAAAACTGCATTTTTTATGTTTTGAAAAGACTAAATCATTTGCAGGAGATCTAAGAACAGTAGAAGTAGTTATTCGAAATAAATATGGTCAAATAGTTCATCAGGGCGCATCTTCTGAACAGTTAAAAACACTTCTAAATAAGCTCTGCAATTGGTATGAAAAGCATAAAAACAGGTATCCGCCTTTGATATTGGCGGCATTAATTCATAACGAATTTGAAAATATTCATCCTTTTAGAGATGGCAATGGGCGAGTGGGAAGACTTTTGCTAAATTATGTTTTAATCAAGCATAACTATCCTCCAATTAATATACTGTTTTCTGACAGGAAAAGATATTACAAAACATTACAGTTATTTCAAAAAAAAGGAAAAATTGAACCAACACTAAGATTTCTCATTTCTCAATACAAGAAAAAATATAAATAGGTGTCTACAAAATAAGAATTTCTGTATTTGTAAGGGTAAAGTTTTTCTCTTTATAATAAGCCTATTACTCTAATTTTGTATCGCAGGAGTTTTTTTATATTTCTTAGAATAAGTTAAAAAAAAGAAAAAAAATTTATCTCTTCTTTTTCTTTTTTGCTTTTCTTCTTTTTGGTTTTTTCTTTTTTGCTTTTACAAGCATTTTCTTTCTTTTTTCTATTGCTTTTATTTTTCTTTTGCAAACAGAAATTGCTTTTATGCATGCTTTTGGTGTTTTTGGTAGTTTTGCCATGTATTTCACCTCTTTTTACTTTAAGACCTGCGTTTTTTTCTCGCAATATCTTTTTTTGTTTTAAAATCGTAATTTTTTATTTTTACGACCTTTTTTTATTAAATTCGTTTTTATCATATAAAAAGGTTTCGGTTAAAATTTTATTTTTAATAATAAAAAATTATTTTTTTTGTACGATTTTTAATATTTTTTATAATTTTTATTCAAATAATTTTAGTATTTTTTTTCAGAAAAACGTTTTTAGAAAAATTTTTATTTTTTAAGTATAAAATTTTCCATTGCCGCAAGGAATTCTGGCGTGAACTTTTTTTTGTTTGCTTTTATTTGTTTTACTAGTTCTTTTGTTTGTATCCATTCAAATTTTTCCACTTCGCCGTCATGTAATTCTGGTTTTTTTGATGTAAAAAGAACAAATAATTGGACAAAGTGGTGTTCGTTTCCGAATTTTATTTCAAATTTGTTTTTTTTGTCTAGTTTTTCAGGTTCAAATATAAGTCCTGTTTCTTCTTCTAGTTCTCTTATTGCTGCTTCTTCATAGGTTTCGTTTTTTAGTACATGGCCTGATACTGATGCTTCATAATAAGAGGGATATTCGTCTTTGTCTGCACTGCGTTTTTGCAGTAAAATCTCTCCTTTTTTGTTAAATATAAAAATATGAACTGCTCTGTGTCTTAGTCCTTTTGCATGGCAGATTTCTCTGGGTGATTCATCTACTAATTCGTCTTTTTTATTTACCACTGGAAGTATTTCCATATAGTATATATAAGAATTAATAGTATTTAAATATTGTTATAACCTTAAAGAGAATTTTATGATAATACATTGTGAACGAGTTGACTTAGAAAGTTATAACCTGAGTATTTTTTAATTCCGTTTTCTTCAATCACTTTTATTGCTTTAGCATCTACAAGATGTTTTAATACTAAATCTAATGTATGGTTGTGCTTGGAGGAATTGCCTAAGTATGTTTGTCGCAGTTCAGAACGGCTTATACTTCCATTTACATATGCCGCATGTTTTATTTGTTTTCTTAAATTCCAGTATATTTCTTTGTTTATCATTTGTTTTTTACAAATAAATGTTTTATTAAAAAAAGTTCCGAATCAAACATTTCTATATTAAGTTCTTTTGGTATATTATAATAAAGATTAATAGTATTTAAATATTGTTATGAGAATTATGCAATTTTTTTCTTTTTGAAAAGATTGTGTATATGTTCATCTAATTCA
>JAHWHW010000015.1 GCA_019322995.1 Candidatus Woesearchaeota archaeon
CTTTTGGGAGTTTTATTTTTTTTATTCCTGATAATTGTATTGCGCATTTTTCACAATAGAGTTTTTTACCTTCTTTTTTAGCTACGCATAATGGGCAAACTGGTTTGCCGCACCATGTACAATGTCCAATTACTTCTTTCTTATGTTTTGTGCAGCGCATTTTTCCCCCTTTTTATAGTTTTAACTCTATTTATTTAAATTTTTCTATGTTTTAGATTATAAAAAAGAAAAAAAGTTTATTCTGCTTTTGCTGGAGTTGCTTCTTCTTCTCCTCCATAGCTAGGTACTGCGGATTTAGAAATTATCATTATATCGCCCATTGCCTTAACTAACTGATGTGGCACTATTACTCCTTTTGCTGTTCCTAGTACTTTGCTTAAAAATGAGTTTTTTGTTGCTCTTATTCTCCAACCATATACTTTTGTTTGTGTAAGCATTGCCTCTTCAATATCTCCAAAATAGTCTCCTTCATCTGTGAATACTTTCATATCAAATGATTCAGTTATTTTTTTCATCTTTAGCATATAAAATCCCCTCCTATGAATATTATACCTTTTCAGAATGTTATAGTATATATAAACTTTTTGATACTCCAAGAGATATCTATTAAAAATATAGTTAAAATAGGGATAAAAACCTTTTTATATAGTGGGGTTATTGTTGGTTATTATGCGTTATAAGAATTTGATTGTTATTGGAACTTCTCATATTGCTTCTCAGAGTTTAGATGAGGTTAAAAAAGTTATTAAGGAAGAAAAGCCAGATATTATTGCTTTAGAGCTTGATAAAAAGCGTTTAGCTGCTTTGGTTTCTAAAAAAAGGTCTAAGCTTAGATGGAAGGATATTATGCGTATTGGCGTTAAGGGTTATCTTTTTTCATTGATTGGCGCGTATGTAGAGAAAAAATTAGGTGCTAAGGTTGGTGTTAGTCCTGGTTCTGAAATGCTTTCTGCTTTTAAGTTGGCTAAAAAGGCTAAAGCTAATGTTGCTTTGATTGATCAGGATATTGAGATTACTCTTAGAAGGTTTTCTGATGCTTTGACTTGGAGGGAAAAGTGGAATTTTGTTGTTGATTTGTTTAAGGCTTTGATTTTTAGGAAGAGTGATATTACTTTTGATTTGTCTAAGGTTCCTAGTAATAAGATTATTAATAAGCTTATGAAGCAGGTTAAAAAGCGTTATCCTAATATTCATAAGGTTTTGGTTGTTGAGAGAAATAAGGTTATGGCTAGAAATCTTGCTAATATTCATTTTAAGTTTCCTGAATCTAAGATTATTGCTATTGTTGGTGCAGGTCATGAATCTGCAATTATAAAGCTTTTCAAGCAGGAGATTAAGGGTTAGAAGATTTGAATTTTTGTTTATTTAGAGTTAAATTTTTATACTTATTGTATTATTTCTTTGTATAATGAACTGGATTGAGTTCAAGGACAGATTCAGCCGTTTTGGCTGGTTTGGTAAAAAAGAGGTTTATCATCTGGTTTTGTTAGTTCTTGCCTTTGCATTTATTTTTTCTTTTGATATGTGGGGAGGTTCTGTTTTTGATGCGCAAGTAGGTCTTAAGAATTTATTTGTTTCTTTTGTTTTAGTGGGTATTGTTGTTTTGGTTCATCATTTTGTTCAAAGAATTGTTTGTGTTTTGTTTGGTTTCAGACCTTTTCATAGTTTTTGGTGGCCTGGATTGATTATTTCCTTGTTTGTTGCTTTTATTTCTAATGGAACTCTGTTGTTTTTTATGGGAAGTGTTTTTAAGATTCAAATGCGTGATATTCACAGGTTAGGGTGGCAGCGTTATGGTCTTAATGTGAAACAGCAGGGCTTGATTGCTATGAGTGGTAATCTTGCTTTAGTTTTGTTGATTGGTTTTTTAAAATTATTTTCTGCGGTTCCAGATTCTTTTTTAAGCAGGATGATTGGTTTTAGTATATTGTTTATTTTGTTTAATGTTATTCCTTGGCCGCATAGTGATGGTTTTTGTATGTTTTTTGGCTCTAGACTTTATTTTGTGTTTTTACTTTGCGCTTTGATTGGATTTTTGATTTTTTTAACAGCTGGTTTTCTTATTGCTGTTTTCTTGGGTCTTGTTATGGGCGCTATTGTTTGGATTTTGTTTTATTGGTTTTTTGAAAAGGAATGGGGTTAACCCACTGGCCACCTGCGCGTAACATATTTAAATGATTTCTTCTGTTTTTAAGTTATGCTGAATAAATTTACACCAAGATTATATCAGGAGACTATTTTAAGCAGTTGTGTTGATAAAAACACATTGGTTGTTCTTCCTACTGGCATGGGTAAAACTGCTGTTGCTATGATGCTTGCTGCTCAGAGATTAAAGCAGTTTCCTAATTCTAAAATTGTTTTTTTAGCTCCTACTAAGCCTTTGGCAGAGCAGCATTTACATTCGTTTAAAAAACATTTAGATGTTTCTTCTGTTTTGTTTACTGGCTATGTAGCTCCTAAAAAAAGGGAGTTATTATGGAAAGATGCTCAATTAATCTTTTCTACTCCTCAGGGTTTGGTTAATGATATTGTTTCTAACCGAATTAATATTAAGGATGTTTCTTTGCTTGTTGTTGATGAAGCTCATAGGGCTGTGGGCGAGTATGATTATGTTTTTTTAGCTAAGCAGTTTAATAAAAAAGCTAGATTTCCCAAAATTTTGGCTTTGACTGCTTCTCCTGGAAGTGATTTAGAGAAAATAGAAGAGGTTTGTAAGAATTTATTCATAGAATCTGTTGAGATTAGAACTGATTCTGACCCTGATGTCAAGCCGTATATTCAGGATATTGATGTTCGTTTTGTTAAGGTTGATTTGCCTGATGAGTTTTTGCAGATTAAGAATTTTTTAGAGAATTGTATTAAGTCTAAATTATCTGAAATGCAGAAGTTTGGTTTTATACGGACTGGTTTGATGATTAATAAAAGAGAATTTTTAGCTTTGCAGTCAAAACTGCATGGAATGATGGCTTCAGGAAGCAGGGATTTTCCTGTTTTAAAGTCTGTTTCTTTGATGGCAGAAGTTATGAAAACTCAGCATGCTTTGGAATTATTAGAAACTCAGGGTATTACTGCTTTGCATAATTATTTGCAAAAATTGGTTTCAGAATCTAGGTCTTCTAAAACCAAGGCTATTAAGAATTTGGTTGCTGATTTACATTTTAAGTCTGCGTTTATTAAGACTGAAAAATTGTTTAATAATCATGTTGAGCATCCTAAATTAGGCAAATTAAAAGTTTTGATTAAAAAAGAGGCAGATGAAAATCCTAATATTAAAATTATTTTGTTTACTCAGTTCAGGGATTCTGCTGTTAGGATTAAAAAGGAATTAGAAGGTTTATCTGGTGTTTTTCCTGCGGTTTTTGTTGGCCAGACTAAAAAAAATGGTTCTGGTTTAAGTCAAAAACAGCAGATTGAAACTATTCAGTTGTTTAAAGATGGTGTTTTTAATGTTTTGATTGCTACTTCTGTTGCAGAAGAGGGTTTGGATATTCCTAAGGTTGATTTGGTTATGTTTTATGAGCCTATTCCTTCTGCTATTAGGCATATTCAAAGAAGGGGAAGAACTGGAAGGCAGGAAAAAGGCAGAGTTATTGTTTTAATGGCAAAAAATACTCGTGATGAAGGTTATAGATGGTCTGCTCATCATAAGGAAAAGAGAATGTATAGGATTTTAGAGGATTTAAGAAAGAATTTGAATAAGAAAATAGAAAAACAATGTAATAATTTAAATAATTATATTAATTGTAAAACAGAATTAAAGGTTTTTGCTGATTTTAGAGAAAAAGGAAATCATATTGTTAAGGAGTTATGTGATAATAATGTTATTGTTAAGCTTGAAGCATTGGATAGTGCAGATTATATTTTGTCTTCTCGTGTTGGTGTTGAGGTTAAGACTGTTCCTGATTTTGTTAATTCTATTGTTGATGGAAGACTATTGTCTCAATTAAAGAGTTTAAAGCAAAAGTTTGAAAGACCTATTATAATTTTAGAGGGTGCTGAAAATGTTTTTACTGTTCGTAATGTTCATCCTAATGCTATTCGCGGAATGATTGCTACTATTGCTGTTAGTTATGGTATTCCTATTGTTCAAACTAAAGATTTTAAGGAAACAACTGCTTTTTTGATTGCTATTGCAAAACGTGAGCAGGAAAAAAATAATGATAAAGAGTTTTCTCCTCATTTTGATAAAAAAATTCTCAGTTTAAAAGAACAGCAGGAATATATTGTTTCTTCTTTGCCTAATATCGGCCCAACAGCTGCTAAGGAATTGCTTAAACATTTTAAATCTATAAAAAATATTGTTAACGCAAGTGAAGAAGAATTAAAAGCAGTAAACAAAGTAGGCCCAAAGATTGCAAAAGCTTTGAAAGATGTGTTTGAGGGGGAGTATGATTAAACTCTCATTCCCAGCAATCTCTCTATTCTCTTCTCAGTAGACGGATGACTTGAAAATAAACTTGTTAGTCCTCCGATAAACGGATTTACAATAAACAAAGAAGCAGTTGCTTTAGAACCAATCTTCATTGGAATTATTTCTGAACTTTTTTGTAGTTTAGCTAATGCATTTGCTAGTTGTTGTGGTTTTTTAGTTAGTTCAGCTGATGTTCTATCAGCTAGATATTCGCGAGAGCGGGAAATTGCCAGTTGAATTATCAAAGCGAGTATTGGTGTTAGTATTGCAAGTGCTATAATCTCTCCTGCTCCTGCTCCGCTGTCATCTCTTGAACCAAATAGTGCAAAATATCGTGCAAATACAGATAAATAACTTATAACAGCGGCAATTGTTGCTGCAATAGTGGCAATTAGTGTGTCGCGGTTTTTTATATGCCCTATTTCATGTGCAATTACTCCTTTTAGTTCGTCTTTACTTAATAATTTTAAAATTCCTGTTGTGCATGCAACAGCTGAATGATTATAATTTCTGCCTGTTGCAAATGCATTTGCTTGTTCACTAGGCACTATGTAAATTTTTGGTTTCGGAATATTTGCGCAAAGTGAGACTTCCTCGACGATATTATGTAAACTAGTATACTCTTTTTCATCAGCTTCTTTTGCTTTGTAAATTTTTAAAATCATTTTGTCTGAATAAAAATATGTTCCAAAATTTATAAGAACAGAAACAATTAATGCTATTAAGATTCCATAGTCTCCCCCTATTAATAGTCCTGCTCCTAGCATTAATCCTGTAAGTAATCCTAATAACAAAACTGTTTTTATTTGGTTAAACACTTTTTTCCTCTATATGATTAATATATGTCTCTAGCCCTTCTATATGACTAATTTTTGTTTTTTTAAAAAGATATTCCCTAAATGTTCTGTTAACACGAACTCCATGTTTCTGCAAATTAGAACGCAAGCAGCCATATAATTCTTTTCCTTTTTCATCTAAATCTGTTAATATTACAACATCTTTTGTTTTAGCTGCAATTGACTCAACTATTGCATATAATGGTTTTTTAGATAATACAAATATGTTTTTCTCGCCTAATAATGATATTAGTGTTTTTTTGTCTTTTGGCCCTTCTACTATGATAATTCCTTTAAATTCTTTTAGTTTGAAAATCCATTCCTGTATGTTTTGCATGAAAAAGTATTTAAACAAGAAAGTATTTATACTTTTCGGGGCGTGGTATGGTTATTCATCTGAGTACTTTGTTAAAGCATTACAAAAGAAAAGATATTCAAAATGCTATTCTTAATGCTGCTAAAGATAAGGAAGTTGCAGTTAGTTATGATTTAAAGGGTTTTGGTAAAAGACCTGATATTTTAAGACATCCTAAAGATATTTTAGAGTTTGTTAAGCAGGGCGCTACTTCTTTTCATTGTTCTGAAGAGTTGTGGCATAATCCTTTGCAGTTAAATCCTGGATTAAAAAGCGATGAACTAAATGAACTAAGAAAGGGCTGGGATTTAGTTTTAGATATTGATTGTGCTTTTTTAGAATATAGTAAACTCGCCGCAGATTTATTAGTGCAGGCTTTAAGATATCATGGCATAAAGTCTGTTTTTGTTAAGTTTTCTGGAAATCATGGATTTCATATTGCTGTTCCTTTCAGGTCGTTTCCTAATATAGTGCATAATATTCCTGCAAAGAACTGGTTTCCAGAAGGTCCTAGAAAAATTGCATTGTATTTGCAGGAGATGATTAGGCCTTTTTTAGCTAAAAAAATCTTAAAAATAGATGATTTTAAAACTATCTGTAAAAAATCAAATAAAAATAGGCAGGATTTGATTTTAAATAATAATTTTAATCCTTTTGCTGTTCTGGATATTGATACTGTTTTGATTGCTTCCAGACATTTGTATAGAATGCCGTATTGTTTTAATGAAAAATCAGGTCTTGTTTCTGTTCCTATTAAACCAGAGGATATTATTACTTTTGATAAAAAATCTGCTTTGCCTGAAAATATTAAGTCAGTTCATGATTTTCTGGATGAAAAAAATATTCAAAAAAATGAAGCTAAAAAACTTTTAATTCAGGCGTTTGATTTTAAGATTAAAAAGGAACAAACGAAATTTTCAAAAAATAAAACATTTGAGTCTCCGACTGCAGCAATTCCTGTTGATTCTTTTCCTCCTTGTATTAAAAATATTTTAAAAGGATTAGAAGATGGTAAAAAAAGATCTGTTTTTGTTTTGATTAATTTTTTAACTTGTTGTGGCTGGTCTCATGATGATGCTGAATCTTTGTTAAAGCAATGGAATAATAAAAACAAGGAAAAACTTAGAGAGGTTTATTTTTTGGGCCAGTTGAATTATCATAAAACTCATAATAAAAAAATTCTGCCTCCTAATTGTTCTAATAAAGCGTATTATCAGGATATGCATATTTGTTTTCCTGATTCTCTTTGTAAAAAAATAAAAAATCC
>JAHWHW010000016.1 GCA_019322995.1 Candidatus Woesearchaeota archaeon
TATCATTTATTCCTCTTTTTAATGCTTTTAAATGATCTATAAGAACTTTATCCACTTCCGGATTTGAAGAATGTCTTGCAATAAAATATTTTCTATCAGGTGTAAGAATTGCTGCTCTTCGTTCTAATGATTTTTGACTTAATTGTTTTTTTTCTGTCATTTTCTTTAGAAAAGATAAAGAAATATATAAAATTTATGAAAAAATAAGAGTTTGGAGGAAATTTAAGATACTCGTAATAACTCTAACCATCATAACCATTTGAAATACTAAAACTTTTCAAACTATCCTATTCAATATCTCATGCGCATCTTTAGAACTAATATGCTCTCGAAACTTATTTCCGCCTTTTGCTAAGAACATAAGCTGAATTTGTTTCTGTTCTTTAACACTAATTCTTGCATGTCTGTCAGCTTCTATTAAGCCGTATGGGTATCCTAAAAAGCATGGATCTATTGAATTTGTCTTTAAAAGAGCTAGAACATTTCCTATTTTTTCAGAATCATTTACATCTAGTCTGAAAACATGTTTTGATTGATTGTGAAGTTTTGCAAATCCTATGTTTGTTGTTGCTGGATAATACCATTCACAGTTAGGGCTTATTATATTAAGAGCTCCTGAAGCACTGTTGCCTGTATTTGTTAAGATTGAGCTTGTTTTTGAGAGTCCTGATACAATAATTTCTTTTTTTTGTGCTTTTTCAAATAATTGTTTGTAATATTTGTCTTCTCCTGTGAAAGAGTTTTCTAAATCTCCATCTCTGACTATTATGTCTCCTTTTGAAAGCTCATCAACTGCTTCTGAGGCAAGTTTAATCTCTGCAAACTTGCGTATTACTTCTGCTATTTTTCCTGGCTCTGCTTTATGAGAACCAGTTACTAAGCTTTTATCTAAAGCATTAAATTCTTTTTCAAGACGAAAATGTGTATTATATGTTTCAACTTCGTATTTTATTTTATTTTCTTCTCCTTTTGCGCTTACAAGGACATAAAACTCATGTTTTTTATTAGAAATCCTTTTGTTTTTAGAATAAACAGAATAATAAGTTCGTATTAATTGCAGTGAAAAATTTGCAGCTCCTATTATCTCTGCGTTTCCGCCGTCAATATAACATACTTTGCCTTTAACTTCTTTGTCGCTTATCCTTAAAAATCGAGAAGAGTCAATTGGAATGATATTATTAGAGCTGAGTATGATTGAGTTTCCTTTGTTTTCAAGCTTTTCACTTAGTTTTTTAATTATTTTATTAAATACCACTAATAAAGCAGAGCAGGTCTAGTATTTAAATCCTGCGGAATATATTTTTTATGTCATAATATTTTTATACTAGTTGTTATTATATGTTGAAAATATGAAAACTCCGATTCCTGTAAATTCTAAGATTTTTGTTTATATTCCTCTTGATAATGATCCTGATGTTTCTTCTGAGGAGGTTAGGGCTTCAAATGATTTGGTTAAGATTATGAACAAATTTTTTCCTGATGAGTATAACTATAAATTAGAGCTGATTTCAGTCTTTAAAGAGCCTAAGTGTCCTGGGCAATTTCCTGCTATTCATGATGAAACAGAAAGGCCTATGGGTTTTGTGGAATGTATTGATTATTTAATCATGCGTTTTGGAAAGGAAAAACAGGTAAGAAAATATATTAGGGAAAATCTTTAATTATCATACTTTCCAATAACTAAAACAATTATTATTCCAATAATTAAAAACAAACCAGTTAATATTCCTGAAAAAACATTCCATTCCATTCCAGAATAAACAATTTTCTCAAAAGGCAAACGAAGAGCTCCTACCATTAGCCCTATAAGAAACCACATTGTTTTTGAATGATGCTTTTTCAAAAGATAGGCAAGTATTCGCGATGATATAACTAAACTAATTATTGCTCCAACCAGAAAAGATAAAATATATCCAAGTTTCAAACCGCGAAGTGTTTCCAGCATAAATTTGTATTGTCCTAACATAAGCAGCATAAATGAACCAGAAACTCCAGGAAGAAGCATTGCTGTTATAGCTATCATTCCGCAGATAAATATAAACCAGTATGATGGTGTGGTTGAAATAGCAGTTGCTCCTACAATAAAAAACGCAATTAAAAAACCGATGATAGAAAAAAATCTTTGAAAATAATTTGATTTTTCAATCTGTTTGTAAACCAATTTCACAGATGCAAGTATTAATCCAAAGAAAAATGCATAAATATATGCAGTATAGTTGTCAAGCAAATGAGGAATAATTAGTGATCCAATTCCAAATGCAAGTAAAATACCAATTCCTAATGGAATAAAAAGTAAAAAATCGATTTTTTTAATCAATGAAAAGCTTTCTTTAATTCTAAACTTAAACAACGGCTTGAGAAAATCAGTCAGTCCCTTAATTCCATTAATAAGACGCTCATAAATCCCTGTAATAAGCGCCATTGTTCCGCCTGATACTCCTGGAATTATGTCTGCACTGCCCATTAATAGTCCTTTTAAGAAGATTTTCAAACTTTCTCTAATTTGCACGATTTCACCTTGTCTTTGAGATAAGAATGTGTAAATACATCTTTTTCTAAATAGTTTTTAATATTTCTGTATTTATATTTGACTTTTGCATAAATTCTGCCTTTGCGTATTATTGTTTTTTTATGTTTTTTCTTGAATTTAGATAAATATTCTTTCATTCTGACTGGCGGTCCTGCTAATTCAAAATACAAAGGCAGTTTTTTGTTTTTTAATACATACCAGAATTCTGCTTTTGATTTGCGGTTCCATTCCCATCCTTTGTCTTTTATGTCAAAGTGCTGAAGTTTTTTAGCAATAAACTCAAATGCTTTTAATAGTTTGGCTCCTACAGGGTCTTCTTTTCCTTTTGGAACATTTACTTTTATTAATACAAGTTCTCCTTTTTTCTTTAGAAGAGAATAATTTATTTTTGAGTATTCAAAGAATTTAATTGAGGGTTTTTTTAAAAACTTCTTGGCATTTAATTTAAATCTTTCAAACATTTCCAGATTTAATGCAGCTGCTGCGTTTCTGTTTGGCTGTACAGGGTCTATTACTATCATTGGCCCTTGTATTTTGCTTTTGTTTAAGATAAAAGTTGCTTTTTTTCCGATTTTGCCTGAAAAGTCTATTATTACTTTTGGCTTCCATTTAAGCGAGGCTTTTAATAAAGGTATAAATCCTTTGTAGTATATGACTAAAATATCTATTACATGTCCTGAAAATCCGTGTATAAAGCTTTCAGCTCCATAACATCCTATGACTTTGCAGAATCGTTTGGCTATTCTAATGTCATCTTTAAATTTTCTGCCTTTTTTATTTACCCAGTCAACATGTAATGGTGAAAAATCAGTTACATTTTGTGCCTGGTTTTTTTTGTTTATATCTAGAACAGGAACTATTTCAAATTTTAATTTATTTTTTATCCAGTAATAGTCTCTGCTTCCGTGTATTTTCTGAGGTTTGTACTTCTTAAGAATTCTGAGTAATAATTTGCTTAAATCTTCAGAAGCGTATTTCATGTTAAACTTGACAAATATGTCTGCGTCATAGTCTCCTGCCAGCCATGTGTTTTTTGCATAGCTTCCTCCTGCAGCTGCTTTTGCTTTGATTTTTTTAGCTTTAATTTCCTTGTTCAGAGCTCTAATAAAATCTTCTACTTCGTGTACATCTTCTTTCTCTGGTTTTATTTGCAAAAGCACTTTTGATAGTATTTCTTTCATTGTATGCTTGGTAATAATATTACCTTATAACTCTTTGCTTTATTAGAGAAATATAAAAATGTTTTTATATAAGAACAGGTAATATCATTAAAAAAGAGGTTTTAACTAGATGGAAGCTTTAGCAATTATCACTTATATTTCAGTTTTACTGCTTGCAGGTATTATTGTTTCTTTGTTAGCTAATAAGCTTAAGGTTCCTGATGTGTTGATGTTGATTCTTTTGGGTCTTGCAGCTGCTTTTGTTAAGTATAAGGGCCAGGCTTTGGTTGAGTTTCCTGCTTTGTTTTTAGCTACTATTAGTATTCTTGCTTTGGCTTTGATTGTTTTTGATTCTTCTGTTAGGCTGAGATTAAGAGAATTAGATGTTCATTATATGAAATCTTTGAAATTGGTTATTGTCAGTTCTTTATTTATTTTTGTATTTTTCTCGGTTATTTCTCATATCGTGTTAGGTGTTTCTTTGTGGCTTGCTGTTTTGTTTGCTGTGATGGTTATTGGAACTTCTCCTGAGGTTGTTTTGCCTATGTTGTCAGAATACAAAGGGACTATTTTGAATGTTTTAAAGTTAGAGGCTTTGTTTAACACTCCTTTAACTGTTGTTTTGCCTTTTTTGGTTATTGATTTTATTCAGGGTGCTCCTACTGGTGTTTTGCCTGAGTTTATTGATATGCTTGTTCCTTTTTTGACTAAGCTGGTTGCGGGTATTGGTGCTGGTGTTTTTGTTGGCTTGATTTTGTATAAGCTTACTCAGAAAAAGTATTCTCCTATTTATTCTCCTTTGGCAGTTATTATTGCTGCTATGCTGACTTATGTGCTTTCAGAAAATTTGGGCGGTAATGGTGTTTTGGCTGTTACTACTTTGGGGATTTTTTTCGGCAATATTGCATTAAAGCAGGCAAAGCCAAGGGCTGGTTTGTTGTCTGCTGAGTCTGTTTTGACTAAGGCTTTGTTTATTTTTGTTTTTATTCTTGTTGGGATGACTATTAAGATTCCTTTGACTGCTGATTTTTTTATAAGAGCTGGAATTCTTTTCTTGTCTTATTTGCTTATTCGTTTTATTGCTGTTGCTTTGTGTTTTAGAGATGATGATTATCCTTTTAGAAAAAAGTTTTTCATGACTATGGTTTCTCCTAAAGGTATTTCAACTGCTACTGTTGTGTTCATATTTGCGATTTATAACATGCCTGGAACAGCTTATTTTATCCCAGGTATTTCAATTGTTTTGGATATGACTTTGGCTTTTATTCTGTTTTCAATTGTAATAAGTTCAGTTTTTGCCTGGCAGTATAAGAGATTTGTCAGGGATTAAAAGAAAAATTATATTATATCTATAACTTCATCAATATTTCTTATTAAATAGTCTGGTTTTTCTTTTTCTAATCTCCTAGCTCCGTGCAGTATATTAATCACTCCAGCTGTTTTTGTTTTTGCTCGTTTTCCCATTTTAATGTCTTTGGGATGGTCTCCTATATATAGAACTTCAGAAGGCTTGACTTTTAATTTTTTTATTGCTTTAAGAAGAAGATAAGGATGTGGTTTTATTTTGTCTGTTTTTTCTGTGCTTAGAACAATATCTACTTTTGCTTTGTGTTTTTTCAGGCTGTAAAGAATACAGTCTTTTAGTTCATTTGATATTATTCCTGTTTTGATTTTTCGTTTTTTAAGTTCTTTTAGAATGTTAGCTCCATTAAATTTAGCTAAATGTTCTGTTTTTATGAATTGTTTTTTGTATTTTTTTAGTGTTTCTTCTTGAGAATGATTAGAATATTTTCTAGTTAGTTCTCTTACAGGTTTTCCAAATATTTTTGGCAGGGAAAGTATAATTTTGATAAAGCTGGTATTATTGTCGCGGGAAAAATGCCATAGCATGTGTATTTTTTGCCATAAGCTGTTAACTAGTGTCAAATCAAAATCAAATATTACTGCTTTTATCATATTTGAATTGACAGATAGTAACTATTTAAACTTTTTTAAAAAGAAAATCTTTTATATTCCAAAATTATACTTTGGTTTATGGCAATTTTTGTTGGCCCTGCAGGCATTGGCAGTCCTGCGTTAAAAGGATTAGATAGAATTAAAAAAGCTGGTTTAACAGCTGCTGAAGTTGAGTTTACTCATTCTATTTATATGGATAATAAGATGGCTAAACAGGTTGGAGAGCATGCTAAAAAATTAAAAATAAGATTGTCTGTTCATGCGCCTTATTATATTAATCTGGCTTCAGAAAAAAAACAAGTGATAACTGCTTCTAAGAAAAGAATTATTAGGTGTGCTGAATTGGCTAATTATCTTGGGGCTAAATATGTTGTTTTTCATTCTGGATATTATGGGAAAAGAGATAAGGATGAAGTTTTTGAAATGGTTGAGTTTGCAGTTAAGGAAATGCAGGAAGTTATTAAAGACAATGATTGGGATGTTAAATTGGCTCCTGAGACTACTGGCAAATTATCGCAGTTTGGAAACTTAGAAGAATTATATGAAATGCACAGGAAAACAAAGTGTGCGGTTTGTGTTGATTTTGCTCATGAAAGAGCTAGAAATAAGGGAAAAATAAATTATAAGAATATTTGTGATATTATGAAAAAATTAAAGTTTAGTCCTTTGCATGCGCATTTTTCTGGTATTACTTGGGGTGAAAAAGGTGAAAGATCTCATAAGACCACTCCATTAAATGAAATCAAAGAGTTGCTTAAATGGATTAAAAAATATAAGTTTAATATTACATTGATTAATGAGAGCCCTCAGGAGTTTAAGGATGCAGTTAAGACTCTTAAATTGTTATAATGTGCCATTAATTTTATATAGTTACTGTATTTTTTTTGATTTGGTGGGAATATTAATAAAACAAGCGTTAAAAAGCATTATCTGGATGAATTTATAGTTAGATGTAAGGTTTTTAATTCTGCTACTGAGTTTGTAGATATGTTTAGAAAAGGAAAATGTCCTATTCCTAATCATTTTTTTGTAAGTCATGGAGATATTGTTCCTAAAAAAAAGAATGAACTTATTTATTATAAGACAATTGATAGTGTTGATAAAGAAGAGCTTGAAAAAGAGCACATTAAGAGTGTTTATTCTAAGGATAGTTTTATCTTTCAGTTTTGTTGGGAGAATTTATGGAATGATAATGTGAAAAAAA
>JAHWHW010000017.1 GCA_019322995.1 Candidatus Woesearchaeota archaeon
GATAACAGTAAGAAAAACAGATGTAAAAGAAGCAAAAAAAGTAGTAATAGCACCGGCAAAAGGAATATTTCAAACAAACATAATTCATCAAATAAAAAGAGAATTTCTAGGCAGAGTAGTTACAAAAGGAGACATAATCGCGCCAGGAGGCTCGCAAAGAAGAAGAGCAACACTAAGCGGAAACCCCTTTATAGACTTTGAATCAATATTCAATATTCTAGAAGAAAACAATTTAGGATTTGTACACAAAGAAATAAGATTTGTAGTAGCAGAAACAAACCCAAAACAAGCAGTAATCATAACAGACAACACAGAACTAAAACTAAACCCAAATGCAATAGAAGTAAAAGAAGAAAAAATACCCGAAGTATCCTATGAAGATATAGGGGGACTTCAGGGAGAAATCAAAAAAATAAGAGAAATGGTAGAACTCCCACTAAAACACCCAGAAATATTTGAAAGACTAGGAATAGAACCTCCAAAAGGAGTCTTGCTACACGGACCTCCAGGAACAGGAAAAACACTACTAGCAAAAGCAGTAGCAAATGAAACAAACTCACACTTTATAGTTATCAACGGTCCAGAAATAATGAGCAAATACTACGGCCAATCAGAAGAAAACCTAAGAAAAAAATTCGAAGAAGCAGAACAAAACGCACCATCCATTATATTTATTGATGAAATAGATGCAATAGCAACAAAAAGAGAAGAAACAAAAGGAGAAGTAGAAAGAAGAGTAGTGGCACAGCTACTATCACTAATGGACGGACTGCAAAGCAGAGGAAAAGTAGTAGTAATCGCAGCAACAAACGTGCCAAACATACTAGACCCTGCTCTACGAAGACCTGGAAGATTTGACAGAGAACTAGAAATCAATGTTCCAAATAAAGAAGGAAGAGAAAACATACTAAAAATCCACACAAGATACATGCCTCTTGCAAAAGATGTCAACCTAACAGAACTAGCAGCACAAACACACGGATTTGTAGGAGCAGACATAGCATCACTTTCAAAAGAAGCAGCAATGATAGTAATAAGAAGAATGATGCCAAACCTAAAATATGATGAAAAAGACACAAACATACCAAAAGAATTCCTAGAAAAACTAAAAATCACAAAACAAGACTTTCGCGATGCACTAAAATCAGTAAGACCATCAGCACTAAGAGAAGTATTCATAGATGTTCCAAATGTAAAATGGACAGATGTAGGAGGACTTGAAAAAATACGCCAAGAACTAATAGAAGCAGTAGAATGGCCGCTAAAACACCCAGACGCATTTAAAAAAATGGGAGTAAACCCACCAAAAGGTATACTTCTTTACGGAGCACCTGGAACAGGAAAAACACTAATAGCAAAAGCAGTAGCAAATGAAAGCGAAGCAAACTTTATATCAGTAAAAGGACCAGAACTATTATCCAAATGGGTAGGAGAAAGTGAAAAAGCAGTCAGAGAAATATTTAAAAAAGCAAGGCAAACAGCACCAACAATAATATTTTTCGATGAGATTGATTCACTAGTTCCACGAAGAGGAATAAGCTCAGACTCACATGTCAGCGAAAGAGTAGTAAATCAGTTACTTACAGAAATAGACGGACTAGAAAATATGCATGACATAGTCATAGTAGGAGCAACAAACAGACCAGACATGCTAGACACAGCATTACTAAGACCTGGCAGATTTGACAGAATCATACTAACACCAACACCAAATGAAAAAGCAAGAGAATCAATATTTAAAGTACATACAAAAAACATGCCATTAAAAAACATAACATCCGCAGAACTTGCAAAAAAAACCTCAGGATATGTTGGGGCAGACATAGAATCAATATGCAGAGAAGCAGCAATAATGGCTCTACGTGAAAACATTGAATCAAAAGAAATAACACCAAAACACTTTGAAAAAGCAATAGAAAAAGTAAAACCTTCAATAACTCCAGAAATAGAAAACGCATACAAAGAACTAAAAGAACACTTTACCTCTGCAAAAGCAAAAGAACTGCAAACCAATAAACCAGCTTATTTTGGATAAAATTACCTTTTGTAACAGTAATATTAATAAATAAGTCAATTCTTACATAAAAACATGACAAAACCAGGAGACAGAGTAAAGATAATCACTTCTGAACAAGATATTACAGGAATATTAATGCCTGAAGAAAAAGAATTCATAGTTCTAAAAATGGATACTGGATATAATATAGGAATAGATAAGAAACGAGTGAGAGAAATCAGTTTATTATCACATCCATCTAAAAAAGAAACAGAAATTCCAAAAGCACAGCCAAAACCAGGACTTCCTAAAATAAGTATATTACATACTGGAGGGACAATTGCATCCAAAGTAGACTATTCTACAGGAGGAGTAGTTGCACAATTTGAACCAGAAAAAATACTGGAAATGTTTCCAGAACTAAGAGAAATAGCTAACATAGACTCGCGATTAATCTGCAATATAATGTCAGAAAACATAAGATTTGGTCATTACAATATTATAGCTCATGAAATTAAAAAAGAAATAGAAAAAGGGGCTGAAGGAATAATAATAACCCAAGGAACAGACACAATACACTACACAGGAGCTGCACTATCATTCATGCTATCAGATTTAGGAATTCCTGTGATAATAGTAGGAGCACAACGCAGTTCTGACAGAGGAAGCTCAGATGCTGCTCTTAATCTGCTTTCTGCGGCACTATTTATAACCGCAAGCAAAAGCTTTTCAGGAGTAGCAGTATGCATGCATGAAACAGAAGAAGACACAACCTGCTTAATTCTTCCAGGAACAAAATGCAGAAAAATGCACTCATCAAGAAGAGATGCATTTAAACCTATTAATTCAGAACCCTGGGCAAGAATTGATTTTAAGAAAAGAAAAGTAGATTATATGCGAACAGACTTTATCAAACGCAGTGCAAAAATACCAGAAATACGCGAATTCAAAGAAAATCTTGAAATAGGAATACTAAAAACATATCCAAACATGTTTGCAGACGCAGTTCTTGCATTTAAAAAATATGACGGTCTTATAATTGAAGGAACCGGACTAGGACATGCACCAATAATGGAAATAGATTCACTCACCAAAGAACATACAAAAATCTACTCTGCAATAAAAGAATTAATTGACAATGACACAATTGTTGCACTAACAACACAAACAATATACGGAGAAATAAACATGAATGTTTACTCACCAGGACGAAAACTACTAGACATAGGAATTCTGGGAAATTACTCAGATATGACAACTGAAACTGCTTTTATTAAATTAGCATGGCTTTTAAGCAATTATCCAAAACACAAGGTTTGTGAAATGTTTTCTAAGAATTTAACAGGAGAAATCTCTAAACGATTGGAGAGATAATGGAACTAGACTACAAACAATTAGGATTTAAATGCGGTATTGAAATTCACCAAGAACTAAGCGGACATAAACTATTCTGTGATTGCCCTACAGAACTTAGACAGGACAAGCCGCATTATACTATTAAACGAAACTTGCGTGCAGTAGCAGGAGAATCAGGAAAAATTGACATTGCTGCAGCAGAAGAAATGAGCAAAGAAAAAGACTTCTACTATCAAGGATATTATGACACTAATTGTTTAGTAGAACTTGATGAAATGCCCCCTCACAAAATAAATTCAGATGCATTGGCATTTACCCTGCAAATATGCAAAATGTTAAAATCAAGAATAGTAAATGGAGTGCAGGTAATGAGAAAAACAGTAGTTGATGGAAGCAATACATCAGGATTTCAACGAACTGCACTAGTAGGAACAGACGGAATACTAGAATTAAAAGAAAGCAAATTAGGCATACCCACAATAATACTAGAAGAAGAAGCATGCAAAAATATCTCAGAAGAACAAAATAAAGTAATATGGGGATTAGACCGATTAGGAATACCCTTAATTGAAATAGGAACAACACCGGATATTTTAAACCCAGAACAAGCAAAAGAAACAGCAGAAAAACTAGGAATGCTTTTGCGAAGCACTGGAAAAGCAAAAAGAGGAATAGGAACAATAAGACAAGACGTAAATGTTTCAATCAAAGAAGGCAACAGAGTAGAAGTAAAAGGATTCCAAGATCTCAAAAGCATGCCAAAACTAATAGAAAACGAAGTAATCAGACAAATTAATTTAGTCAAAATTGGAAAAGAACTTCGCAAAAGACGAGTAAAAGAGATTCGCGAAATTAAAATATCTGATGTTACAAACTTAGTAAAACACTGCGACAGCAAAATAATAAAACAAGCTGTAAAATCCAACAAAAAAGTTTTAGGAATCAAACTGCCTGGATTTAGAAACCTAATTGGCCAAGAAATACAAAAAGGAAGACGACTAGGAACAGAATTTTCAGACAGGGCAAAAGTAATTTCAGGTGTAGGAGGAATATTTCACTCAGATGAGCTTCCAGCATATGGAATAACCTCAAGAGAAGTTGAAATCCTGCTAAAAGATTTATCCTGCGATTCAGAAGATGCATTTGTTCTAGTAGCAGACAAAAGCAAAAGAGCTGAAAAAGCATTGCACTCTGTTGTTAAACGAGCAAACCAGGCAATAAAAGGAGTGCCAATGGAAGTTCGCAAAGCAAATAATGACAATACAACAAGCTATGAAAGACCAATGCCAGGAGCTTCAAGAATGTATCCAGAAACTGACATACCAACATTAAAAATTAGTGCTGAAGAAATTGAAGCAATCAAAATTCCTGAACTAATAGAAGACAAAATACCCAAATATGAAGAAATGGGTCTTAGCAAAGATTTAGCTGTGCTAACTGCAAAAAGTCCAAAAGCGCTGTTATTTGAGAAATTTTCTTCAAAATACAAAGAAATTAAATCTGCTTTTATAGCAGAAGTCATAATGACAATGGATAAAACAATTAAAAGACAGTTTGGAATTGAAATTAAACCTTCTGAAGAAGATTATGATGATATTTTTAGTGGACTGAACAAAGGAAAGATTGCTAAAGAAAATGTTATGGAAATTCTTAAAGAAAATAAGCCTGTAAAACAAATCATAAATAAATATATGATGATAGGTGATGAAGATTTAGAAAACGAGATTAAAAAAATAGTTGAAGAGAAAAAAGGACTTGCATTTAATGCTCTTATTGGCGAAGTCATGAAAAAATTAAGAGGAAAAGCATCTGGAAAAAAGGTTTCTGAACTGATTAAAAAATATCATAACCAAAACACCCAATAAAACACCAATAGAATTCCAAATCAAATCATACATAGTATTAAACCAACCACCTCCATATGCGTCGATTTCTTCAAAAGTAGAAACTAACTGGCCTTGACAGGCATCACCTGCGCCAAATGCTAATGCACCATCCCCAAATCCATTAATTAAGAACCCTGAAAATTCAAAAAGCTCAATTCCTACACCAATTCCTGAAGCAGAAAGAATTACAATTAAAATTAAAAAAATCGATTTTATGCTTAAGAGTTTTTTATCCATAAATTGAGACAAATATTGAAAGAAAAATAAGCTGAATGCAAAACAAGGCAAAATATGAGTAAAATGATCCCATGCGATTGGAATCGGAGAGTTAAGATAAAAACCCATAAAACCCAAAGAATGAGGAATAAAACTTAAGATTATTATAGTATATACTGGCAGATTTAGATTCCAATTATTATAAGTGATGTAAAAGAACAAAATTACTGCTATAAAAATAATCATCTCAGGAACAAAAGCAGTAACCTTCCACACACAAGACATAATTATCAACAAAACAAATATTAATACTCCTAACAAAGCGCTTAACTTAACAAAAACCCCTTTTCCAGCCATAAAAAACAGGATAATTCTACAAGTATAAAAGCTTTATTACACTAGAAAATAACAATACAAAGAGAAAAATTTAAAAACATAAGAGCAGACAATACACATATGCTACAATACATACTATGGATAATATTATTCTTTACTCTATGGCTAACAATAATATGGCTTCACTGTTTTTTTACTGAAGAGCCACAAAAAAAAGAAATAAAAAAATATCCAAAAATAACACTAGGAATATCTGCATTTAATGAACAAAAAACAATAGAAAAAACAATTAAATCAATAATTGAAGCAGAATACCCAAATGACAAAAAAGAAATTATTGCTGTAAATGACGGCTCTACAGACAACACCCAACAAATTGTTGAAGAACTAATACGAAAAAATCCAGACCAAAACATAATACTTATCAATCAAAAAAATCAAGGCAAAGCAGCAGGAATGAATACTGCTCTGAAAAAAGCAACAGGAGAATACTTTGCAGTATTAGACGCAGACAGCAGAATGTCTAAAAATGGAATCAAACTATTACTGCCTTATTTTTACAATGATAAAATAGGAGCAGTAATAAGCAGAGTAAAAGTAGAATCACCAAACAAAATACTAGAAAAAATCCAATTCTTTGAATATGTAATGAGCAGTATGATAAGAAAACTAATGTCATTAATCGGAACACTTCACATAACACCGGGAGTATTATCAACATATAAAACAGAAACACTAAGAAAAGTCGGAGGATTTACAAAAGACAGAAACAACCTAACAGAAGACATGGAAATTGCACTAAGACTAATAAGCAAAGGATATAAAATAGAAATGCAGCCAGAAAGCATAACTTATACAATAGTGCCAAAAGGACTTAAAAAATTGTGGAAACAAAGAATCAGATGGGCTCGAGGATATATATACAACATGTGGGCTTATAGAAAGCTTATGCTTTCAACAAAACATGGAATATTTGGAATATTTCAAATGCCAATTAATGTAATAATTGTAATAACCCTGATAGTTAATGTA
>JAHWHW010000018.1 GCA_019322995.1 Candidatus Woesearchaeota archaeon
TGATATTATGATTTATTATATTAACATATTTAATTCAGATATATAAATGTTTCTATAAGATGTAAATATTTGCATAAGAAAGAAATTCAACAAATACCAAAAATTACTTTTTTCTCATTCTTCTAAAAGTTTCAGCAACATCAATAATATACTTTCCTTCCTGAAGACGGAAAATTAAAGGATCGCCCTTGAAAAGTCTGACAAGGTCAAGTTCAAACTTGCCAGGCTGTTTAACATTAACAGACTCAAGCTCAAGAACAACAGGAGCATCCCTTTCCTTAATATTTGCCAATTCAAAAACATCCTCCTGAATCCTGTGCTTTTCCTCAACACTCAAACTAGCAGCAATATCAGGCTGCTTATTATCCTTTAATTTAGAAGCCTTAACAAAAAAAAACAACCTACCGCCACAAGAACAACCCTTAATAATCTCCTCAGCGCCATCATCATAAAACTTATTACAACGAACACACTGATGCGGCATACTATTTCCTCCTCTTATTTCTCATCAATAATTCTATCTTGCCAGGATTTTTCCTAATAGACTTAACAACATTTGCAGGACCAATCACAGTAAAACCAGAACGATTACCCAAAAGCATTGAAAAAAAATCATTCTTAAGCCTGGCAAAACCCTCCAAATTTTTAGACTGAGAAGAATCAATAACAGCCAGCTCAATACCTCTAAATTCTTTATTAATCTCGCCCATAGTTGTTTTTATTAACTCTGCCTCTTCTTCCTGAGACAACTGCCCTTGCAACAAAACAATCTTGTTCTTTTTAGCAATACTTAACAATTTCCTAATCTTATCACCAGAGCCCAGCTCTGAAATTTCCGCATATGGAACAAACTGTAAAGTCACCATCTTTTTCTCACCCTATAAGTTTAAACAATCGCTCGTATAATCTCTTAACATTCCTGCCATATTTTGCAGATATTCCCACCACCTCATACTGAGGAAATGCTGCCTGCACTTTTTTAAGATTAGACCTTTTTAAATCATTCTTATTCCCAATAACCAAAACAGGAATATTTCTTGCAGCAAGATTCCCAATAATTGTAATATTAACCTGAGAATATGGATCCTGAGTAGAATCCAACACCACTAAAACCGCATCCATATCATCAAGCCACTTAATCGCATCAATAACGCCTTTTGTAGCTTCTTTAGCCCTTTTCTTAGCCTTGCGCTCAGACAAACCAAATTTTAAAAAATCCTCATAATCAATCTTAGTAGCAATTCCTGGAGTATCAACCAAATTAAACAACAATTCTTTTTTACCATCCTTGGATTTCATAGAAATCTGCTCTTTAATCTGAATCTCTCTAGTCTCATGAGCAACATTACTAATAGAACCCATTTCCTGACCAAGCCAATCTTTACAAATCTTATTTGCTAAAGTAGTTTTGCCAGAATTAGGAGGCCCATATAAACCCAATTTTACATCTTTTTTTCCAGCCAAAAAAATACTCAAAAACGAGCCAAACCAGCCTTTAATTTTCTCAATCAAAAAATATCCCCTCATAACAAAGAAAAACAGGTCATTATAAATACTTTTCTATTCTTAAAAACATCATAGAAAAAACAAAAAAAGATTAAAAAAAATAAAAAAATTATTTCTTCTTTTTCTTTGCCGCTTTTCTTTTCTTAACTTTTTTCTTAGCTTTTTTCTTTTTTCTCTTGCGGCCTCCACGAGCCATCTTAGCCCTGGAAATATCTCCTTTCTTGTCGATAAAATAAAGATATCCTTTGGTTTTCTTTACACCAACTTTTTTAACTTTTTCTATTTTTTTACCGCCTTTTTTTCTTCCGCGAGCCATCTTAGCCCTGGAAACATCGCCTCTTTTATCAACAAAATACAGATATCCTGCAACTTTTTTTACTCCGGCTTTTGCAACTTTTTCTGCCATAATTACTCATCCTCCTTTTTATTTTTTGGAGATTATAAATCCCCTTAACCCCTCCGACGATGACACGCCAGGATTTTGATATTAAAACAACCCAAGTTTATAAACTTTTCGACTATTACTTTTTCTTTTTATTTGATTTCTTTTTTTTAATAGTCTTTTTCTTTATCTTTTTTTTCTTGAGCTTTTTAGAAAATTTTTTAATTGATTTACCTTTAAACTTGCTTTTTGAAACTTTTTCATCCTTAACAAACCATGCAGGTTTTAAAAAATCCTTTAACTTTTCACCAAAAGAAATGCCTTCTTTATAAATCTGAACAACCTGCTCCTTGGACATTGGCTGATGGCCTTCCAGCTCTTTTGCCCGTCTAAGAGCATCCCTCACCTTCTTTTTTTTCAAAAAATTACTCATACAATACTCCAATAAAAAGGCATATATAAACTTTATCATATAAAACCTTAAATATTCTATTAACATGACCATAATCATGGCAAAAGGGCTGGTAATATCCGGAGAATTTGGCAACATACTTGCACGAGAAAAAAGCGGAAACAAAATAGAACTAGGAGAACTTCTAATTTCAGAAACATCAGAAGGAAAAATACTAATGCAGGTTTTTGATTTATTATACGGCTCACAATTAAGCCAGCAAAACCTTGAACTAGTATCAGGACTAAGACTAGAAGAAGATACAGAACTAGAACTTCTAGACCCAAAACTAAGAACATACATACTTTCAAAACTAAAAAATATACTGACAATAAAAAAAGACAAACCCACAGCGCCAAAAACACTTCCAAATTTCTTTTCAGAAGTGAGAGATGTCAAAAAAGAAGATTTTTTATTCATGTCCGAAAAAATAAAAAATCCTCTTTATCTTGGAGAGCTTAGAAGCGGGAGCAAAAAACTGGACGTACCAATATTTTTAGACGGGCAAAAAATATTCTCCCATCACATATTAATATGCGGAACAACAGGCAGAGGAAAAAGCGTTCTTATGAGCAATCTAATATGGAATACACTAGACAAAGAATACTGCGGACTTCTTGTTCTAGATCCTCATGACGAATACTATGGAAGAAACAAAATCGGAATGAAAGACCACCCGCAGTCAAAAGAAAAAATAAAATACTACACACCAAGAAACCCTCTGCCAGGATGCAATCACCTAAAATTCAACATAAAACAAATAATGCCCCATCATTTCAATGGAGTTGTTCAATGGAGCGACCCTCAAAAACAATTATTATACGCTTATTTTAAATCATATGGAAAAAACTGGATATCATCTCTCTTATTGGAAAAAGAAATACAAAACATCAAATTTCACGAAGGCACACTAGCAGTTGTCAAAAGAAGACTTATACAACTGCTAAAATTAGAAATAAATGAAGAAGAAATAACAAGCAAAGGAATATTTGACATTAATCTTGGAGAAGGAACAATAAAAGAGATAGTCTCTTCACTTGAAGAATCAAAGACAGTAATAATCGACACATCTGAATTCAGTGAAAACGCAGAAATACTAATCGGAAGCCTAATAACATGTGAAATACTAGATCACTACAAAAACCTAAGCTTTGAAAAACTCAAGAAAAAACCAGTAATTTCGATTGTTCTTGAAGAAGCACCAAGAGTATTAGGAAAAGAAGTTCTTGAAAAAGGAAACAACATATTCTCGACAATAGCAAGAGAAGGAAGAAAATTCAAAATAGGACTCACTGCAATAACACAACTTCCAAGTCTTATTCCACGAACAATTCTTGCAAACATGAACACAAAAATAATACTTGGAATAGAAATGAAGCCAGAAAGACAAGCATTAATTGAAAGCGCATCACAAGACTTAAGCACAGATGACCGCAATATCGCTTCTCTAGGAAAAGGAGAAGCAATCATAAGCTCAAATTTTGCAAATTTTGCAATGCCTGTAAAAATTCCATTTTTCGACTTAATTGTAAAAGACGGAAAACAAAAATACATTCCAAGCTTTGACGGAATAAAAAAATAATAATGAGGTAAAAAAATGAAATATGTTCATATAGCTGACTGCCACTTGGGAAGCTGGCGCGAACCTAAACTCCGCGAAATAAACAAAAAAGCATTCATATCTGTAATTGATTTCTGCATTGAAAAAAAAATAGATTTTCTTCTAATATCCGGAGACTTATTCAACACAGCCCTGCCCCCAATTGAAAGCATCAAACTTGCTGTTCAGCAGCTAAAAAAACTAAAAGACAACAGAATTATGGTTTATGCGATTGCAGGAAGCCATGACTTCTCACCGTCAGGAAAAACAATACTTGATGTTTTGGAAAGCGCAGGACTTATTATAGATGTTTCAAGAGGAGAAACAATAGACGGAAAACTCAAACTAAAATTCACAGAAGATCTAAAAACCGGAATAAAAATAACAGGACTAATTGGAAAAAAAGGAGGACTTGAAAAAAATTATTACTACAATCTTATAAGAGACAATCTTGAAAACGAAAAAGGATACAAAATATTTCTATTCCATACAGCAATAAGCGAACTAAAAACAAAAGAACTGTCTGAAATGGAATCAATGCCAATTTCACTTCTGCCAAAAGGATTTAATTACTACGCAGGCGGGCATGTTCATGTAATTGACAAAAAACAATTTGAAAATTACCAAAACATAATTTATCCCGGGCCTATATGGCCTAACAGTTTTTCTGAAATTGAAAAACTTGGAAAAGGAGGATTTGTTTATGTGGATAATGCAAAAATTGAACAAATGAAAATAGAGCCAAAGCAAATACTAAGCGTCAATCTAAACCTCGACGGAAAAAGTCCTTCTGAAGCAGAAGAAGCAATAATAAACAGCATAAAAGAAGAAGCAGAAGAAGCAATAATCACAATAAGACTTGAAGGATGCCTTAGAAAAGGAAAAATAACAGAAATAAACTTTAAAAAAATATTTGAAAAACTTTATTCTCTTGGAGCTTATTTTGTAATGAAAAACACATCAAAACTAAAAACCAAAGAATTCGAACAAATACAAATAAGTGAAAATTCTGTAGAACAAATAGAATCAAAACTGATAAATGAACATTCTGGACAATCAAAAATTTTTGAAAAAGAAAAGGAAAAAGAAATGATAAAACAATTATTTATTCAATTGTCTGCAGAAAAACAAGAAGGAGAGAAAAATCCTGATTTTGAAAAAAGAATAACTTTATCTTCAGATAAACTAATTATGGAGACTTCCTAAGCATGGTTCTTGGAAAAGGAATAGCATCTTTTATGTTTTCCAAACCACAAATCCAGGCAACAACTCTTTCAACACCAACACCATAACCTGAATGAGGAACACTGCCGTATTTTCTCAAATCAAAATACCACTCATAATTCTTAGGATTTTCTTTCATAGACTTTAAACGCTTTTTCATATAATCAACATCCAAACTTCTTTCTGAACCGCCGATAATCTCAACATAACCCTCAGGAGCAAGCATATCAAAACATCTTGCAGTCTTTGGATTTTTTGGTTCAGGAGGCTTGTAAAAAGCCATTGCTTCAGTAGGATAATGAGTAACAACAACAGGCAAGCCAAAATGATTAGTTATCTTTTCCTCCTCAATAGTTCTTAAATCCTTGCCCCATTTAATATTTATTTTATATTCTTTCTTCAAAATTTTCAGAGCCTCATCATAAGTAATAGTAGGATATTTTTTCTTAACATATTTTTCAAGAAGTTTTACATCTCTTTTCAAAAACAACAATTCTTTTTTATTATTCTTCAAAACTTCACTTATAATAAATTTTATTTCCTGTTTTGCTGTCTCTGTAAGCTCTTTTAAATCCATCCAAGCAGATTCCATCTCAGCCATTAAAAACTCAGTCAAATGCCTTGAAGTCTTTGACTTTTCTGCACGAAAAGTAGGAGAAACATCATAAACCTTTCCCAAAGCAAAAACAGCGGCCTCAGCATAAAACTGCCATGTCTGAGACAAATAAGTCTTTTCACCAAAATAATCAACCTCAAAAACAGTAGAGCCTCCTTCAGACTGAGTAGGCTGAAAAATAGGAGGAGTAAATTCTACATATTCTTTTTTTCTAAAAAATTCATGAATAGCGTTTAAAACAGTCGATCTAATTTTCATAACTGCAATCATTTTTCTTGACCTAATCCACAAATGACGATTATCCAATAAAAACTCTGGACTCTGGTCCTTTACAATAGGAAAACGCTCTGCAAACTGAACAACATTCAGTTTTGATACGTGCAATTCATAACCAGTGGGAGCTCTTTTATCCTCTTTTATTGTTCCTTCTAATTCAACACTGCTCTCAATTGATAATTTTTTGGTATCTTTCCAAATACTTGAAGAAACATTCTTTTTTTCAATAACACACTGCAAAATATCAGTATTGTCTCGTATTATAATAAAAGCAAAAGCATTTGATTTTCTCTCCCTATAAACCCATCCTCTTAAAGCTATCTTTCCTTTTCCCTTTTTCATAGCTTCCTTAATAGTTATAAAATTCATAATAACTAAATTAGAAGCTATTGTATAAAAAAGTTTGGGTTTTATTTTAAAATATACTTTTCAAACCAGTTTGCAGTTAAATTGGCAAAAATTTCTAGTTTATCACCAAAATCGTGATCTGCTTCTGGAATAATTTCCAGTTTTGACTCTTCTGATAAATATTGCATTGCGTTTTTAGAATCAGCAATTGGAACACTGCAATCTTTATTACCATGAATTATCAACACAGGACAAAGTATATTCTTTAAAAGCTCTTCTTGATTAACAGTTTCTCTATCAATTATCATTTGTTTATCAATAATAATTTTTTTCCTTATCCCTTTATCTCTAGTTTTAGT
>JAHWHW010000019.1 GCA_019322995.1 Candidatus Woesearchaeota archaeon
AACAAGTTTTCCTAATCTGTCGATTATTGGTATTTTGTCTGTTTTTTGAAAGTGCATTTTTTCTATTACTTTGCCGATTTGTTCTTTTTCTTGAACACTTACTAATTTTTTTCTTAGTATTTGTCCTGCTTTTAGTCCTTTGTAATTATTCCTGATAATATTTAGGATTTTGTTTGTAGTTACAACTCCTTTTACTTGGTTTTCTTCTAAAACTGGCAGGGCTCTGGTATTTGATGTTGTCATTAGTCTGCATATTTTGTCTAGTTGTGTAAAATATTCTAGTTTTGGGACAAAAAAAGGTGTTTTTGATTTTGAGCGTTTTTTTATAACATTTGCAACTTTCATTTTGCTTGCATTTATTCTTGATGTCAGCAAAAATCTTTTGTCAATAAGCCCTTTGTATTTTTTTCCATTAAACACAAGCGCAAATGTTGTGTGTTTGTTTTTCATTTTTCCTATGAGTTTAGAAACAGGTGTTTTTAGGTCTACTGAAAGATAACTCTTGCTCATTAAATCTTTTGCAGTTATCAAAGTTTCAAACCTCTTTTTACCTTTTTTTAGTATTAAATCAATTTTAGCTTATTTAAATGTTTCTGTAAAGTCTAGGCTGCGTTGAAAATGTAGTTTAGCAGCCTTTAGTCAAATTCTATGAATTGCATTATCCGGCTGACAAGGGGGTTGTCCATCCGGGGAAGGTCAGCCATTATTCTTTCTTGCTAGAATTTGAAGCTGCTAATCCGAGCCTTTAGGCGAGATTTTCAACGCAGCCTGTAAAGTCTATATGGTAGAATAAAAAAATTTATTAATAAACAGTTTTTTTCATCTTCTGAGGTGTTTTATATGGGAAATAAAGATGAAATTAAGGTTTTGCTTGAAAAGATTAAAGGAGATTTAAGCTCTTTGGCTGGATCTATTGAGGAATTTGTTAAAAAACAAGAAGTTAGTGATGATGACATTAATGGATTTATAAAATATTTAAATAGAGAATTAAATAATATAAAAGATGCAATTCCTGCTTTAGAAAGCGCAGCAAAATGAAATCAGAATTAATAGATAAATTTGCTGTTTTGATAACAACTGCTTTTGGTTTGGTTGCTGCTTTGGCTTGGAATGATGCTATTAAGAGTTTTATTAAGCAGTTAGGTCTTGATGGTTTTGGTCCTTGGATTTATGCTGTGTTTGTAACCATCTTAGCAGTTCTTGTAACATTTTGGATTGGTAAAATATCTCAAAAAGCAAAGAATTTTGAAGTGAAAAAGTATATTTCATTGGCTAAGAAGAAAAAAAAGAAGTGAATCACAACAAAATTTATATACCTAATATATAGTATAAACATTTATGCAGCCGTTTTATCAAAAACATATAAAAGAGGTTTTTGTTGATTTAAAGACTTCTGAAAAGGGCTTAAATTCTGATGAAGCAGCTGCAAGATTAAAAAAACATGGTCCTAATAAGATTGAGGATGTTTCTAAACCAGGGCCGATTAAAATTTTCTTAGACCAGTTCAAGTCTCCTATTGTTTGGGTTTTATTGGCTGCTATTATAATTTCTGCTGTTTTAAAAGAATATGTTGATGTTGGTGTTATAGCTGCGATTGTAATCTTAAATGCAATTTTAGGTTTTATTCAGGAGTATAGAGCTGAAAAAGCTATTGAGCATCTTAAGAAATTAGCTTCATTAAAAGCAAATGTTTTAAGAGATAATAAAGAGATTGAGATTAATGCAGAAGATTTGGTTCCTGGAGATATTGTTCTTTTGCATACTGGTGATAAGGTTCCTGCTGATGCTCGTTTGATTAGTGTTATTAATTTGCAGACTCAGGAGGCTTCTTTGACTGGAGAGTCTGTTCCTGTGAAAAAACAGTCTAAAAGATTTTCTGGTTTTATTGCTGTTGGTGACAGGAGTAATATGGTTTTTTCTGGAACTATTATTACTTCTGGAAGAGCAAGAGCTGTTGTTACTGAAACTGGTATGAAGACTGAGATTGGAAAGATTGCTAATTTGATTCAGACTACTGAGTCTCCTCCTACTCAGTTGCAAAGGCAGTTGTCTCATTTGAGTATTAGCTTGGGTGTTTTGGTTGTTTTAATCGCGGCAGCTGTTTTTGTTATTGGTATTTTTCATGGTAATGAGATTATGATTATGTTAATGGCTGCAATTGCTTTGGCTGTTGCTGCTATTCCTGAGGGTTTGCCTGCTGTTGTTACTATTTCTTTGGCTTTGGGTATTCAGAAGATGAGCAGGAGAAATGCTTTGATGAGAAAGCTTCCTAGTATTGAGACTTTAGGGGCTTGCACTGTTATTTGTTCTGATAAGACAGGAACTTTGACTCATAATGAGATGACTGTTAAGAAATTGTTTGTTAATGACAAGGTTATTTCTGTTTCTGGAAGCGGTTATTCTTCTGAGGGCAGGTTTTCTGAAAATCCTGATAAGTTTGATATTTTGTTAAGAGCTGGTGCTTTGAATAATGATGCTGTTGTAAGGAAAAAAGATGGCTCTTGGGAAGTATTAGGAGATCCTACAGAGGCTGCATTAATTGTTAGTGCTAAAAAAGCAGGGATTAAAGTTGAGTCTTTAAAGCAGAAGCTTAAGAGAATTTCAGAGATTGAATTTACTTCTGAGAGAAAGCTTATGACTACTGTTCATAGTTCTGATTCAAAGAGATTTGCTTATACAAAGGGTGCTGTTGAGGAGATTATTAATTTGTGTGACAGGGTTTTGATTAATGGCCAGCCAAAGCGTTTGTCTAGATCTTATAAAGAGAGAATTTTGTCTGTTAATTCTAAGTTTGCTTCTCAGGCATTAAGGGTTCTTGGTTTTGCTTTTAAGCCGTTAAAATCTGCTGAGGCAAAGGGTAATATTGAAAAGAATATGATTTTTATTGGTTTGCAGGCAATGATTGATCCTCCAAGGCCTGAGATTAAAAAAGCTATTGAAAAGTGTCACACTGCAGGTATTAAGACTGTTATGGTGACAGGTGATCATGTTGAGACTGCTAAGGCAATTGCTGCTGAGATTGGAATTTCTGGCAGGGCAGTTACTGGAAGGGATATGAGTGAATCTGGTAATTGGAAAAATAATGTGGATAATATTGGTGTTTATGCGCGTGTTAATCCTGTTCATAAGGTTCATATTATTGAAGCTTTAAAGAAAAAAGGTCATATTATTGCTATGACTGGTGATGGTGTGAATGATGCTCCTGCTTTGAAAAAAGCTGATTTAGGTGTTGCTATGGGTGTTAGTGGCAGTGATGTTGCAAGGGAAGCTAGTGATATGGTTTTGGCTGATGATAATTTTGCTTCTATTGTTAGTGCTGTTGAGCAGGGCAGGATTGTTTTTGATAATATTAAGAAGTTTGTTGAGTATTTGTTGTCCAGCAATATGGGTGAAATTTTGACTGTTTTGACTGCTGTTTTGTTTGGTTTGCCTTTGCCTTTGATTGCTTTGCAGTTGTTGTGGATTAATCTTGTTACTGATGGAGCTCCTGCTTTGGCTTTGAGTGTTGAGCCTGCTGAAAAAGATATTATGAAGCGCAAGCCGAGAAAGGTTCAGGAGAGAATTGTTAATTTTAGAAGGGGTATTTTTATTTTGTTGATTGGTTTGATTATGATGGCAGGAACTTTGGCTGCTTTTGAAATTGCAAATCCTGAATTAGATCTTTTATATGCACAGACTGTTGCTTTTTCAGCTTTGATGATGTTTCAGATGTTTAATGTTGTTAATCAGAGGTCTGAAGATAAGTCTGTTTTTAGTATTGGTTTTTTTAAGAATAGGTGGTTGTTAGGGGCAATTGTCTTGTCTATTGGTTTACAGTTTGCTGTTGTGTATATTCCTTTTTTAAATAATTTGTTCAGCACTGTTCCTTTGAATTTGTTTGATTGGGTTTGGATTGTGGGCATTTCTGCCTCTGTTTTGGTTTTTGGAGAGATTGTTAAATTTTTTAAGGTGTGAAAAATGTTTGAATTTATTACTTCAGCAAATCCTTTTTTATTTAACGCGATTGTTTTGTTTCTTAGTTTGCTAATTGTTGTTAAGGCAGCTGATTTGTTGATTTTTGGTATTTCTAATTATGCTCATAAGTTTGGTATTTCTGATTTTTTGGTTGGTTTTTTGGTTTTAGCTATTGGGACTTCTTTGCCTGATTTGGTTGCTTCTTTAATGGGGGGTATGGCTGGCTCTAGCGGTATTATTATTGGAACTATATTAGGGGGAGGGATTGTTACTATTACTTTTGTTCTTGGTTTGATTTGTATTGTTGCAGGAGAATTAAATATGAAGTCCAGGTTGTTGGGAAAATCTGTTTATGTTATTCTTTTAATGCTTGTTTTGCCTTTGATTATGCTTTTAGATGCTAGAATTTCAAGGGTTGACGGTTTTTTATTGATTCTTGTTTTTCTGGCTTATGTTTTGGGGCTTTGGAAAAAAGAAGGTTCTTTTGGGAAAATTAAAAAATCTGTTAAGATTGTTCATTTGTGGAAGGATGTTTTGATTTTTTTAGGTGCTTTGGTTGCTTTGCTTTTAGGCGCTAAGTTTTTGGTTGCTTCTGCTGTTGTTATTTCTCAGGAGATGGGAATTTCTTCTTATATTATTGCTTTGGTTATTATTTGTTTGGGAACTTCTTTGCCTGACTTGACTGTAGAGCTTAAGTCTTTGCTTAAAGGTCATGCAGGTATTGGTGTTGGAAATTTATTAGGCGGGATTACTTCAAGTTTACTTTTGGTTTTGGGTATTGTTTCTGTTTTTTATCCAGTTAGTTTGGAGGGAATTAGTTTTTTGAGCATTGCTATTGCAGGATTTGTGTTTTTGTTTAGTACTTCTTTGGTTGTTTTTTGGATGAGAAAAAAAGTTCTTCAAAGATGGCAGGGTGTTGTTTTGGTTTGTATTTATTTAGCTTTTGTAGCATCGCAGATTGTTTTAGAAATTGTTTAATCTTTTAATACTTCTTTCATTGCTTCGTTTAAATAGAGTATTCCCCAGTTTCTTAAGAACAAAGCTCCTGGATGGTGATCAACATTGTGTTGTTTGTAAATAAATATGTGTACTCCTTCTTCATCGCTAATTGGGTATATTTCTTTTTCACTATTAAATTCTAAAGCTTTTTCTCTTGAAAATCGAATATAACCTGAGTTTTTTTCAAGATAAACCCATGTTTTAAAGTCATATTTGTCTTTATGAAAATATATTGTTCCTCCTGAATTTCTGCTTATGCTTAAAACATTAGCAAAGCCATTTTCTAAATTTAAAACATTACTTTCCCATATCGGACAGTCTAATTCATAACAACCACATTTTAATCTAGAAACTGGTTTTTTCTTTAGAAATGCTTCTTGAATCCATTCTTTTTTTTCAGCATCTTCCAAAGAAACAGTATATTTTTTTAATTCAGAATACCAGTCATCTATAACTAAAGGAAATACTTTTTTAGCTAAGTCAGGATCTAATTCAATATCAGAACTTAACAATCTAGGATGTATTGGTATATGAAAGGCAGTTTCAAATAGAATAGGAATTTCTTCTTTTGTTAGCAATAAGTCGTTTATGTGCATAGAAAAAATAAGTAGAATTGAGTTTATAAAGATTATCAATACTCATCAGCTTCCCATTTTTTCTATGATTGAGCAGATACTCCTGCTTTTGGTGCAAATACTCCTGGTCTTAGCATTTGCCATCCTCCCCATTTGCAGCTTACTGTTATTGTTGTTCTGCCTTGTTCACAGCTTTTTGTTTCTCCGCAGGCAACATTTCCGCATGGAGTATTTTTGCATACTAAAAGTGATGAGTCAATGTTGATTTCAGGGGGGGTTTTTGAATAGCAGTTGCAGTTTCCGATTTTTGTTCTTTTTGTTTTTATATTTACTTTTTGCTTGCAGCTGTTTTCAGGTTTGTTTAGTATTGATAATATGTGGTTGCTCCAGTCCTGTTGTTGTGTTGTCATTCCTTTTTGTTGGCATAGTTCTTCGCAGCTAAGGCATCCTTTTTCTGTCAAGACTTTTGTTGGGTCTTTACATTTGCATTGTATTCCTTCTGTTGTTATTGGTTCTGCGCCCAGAGGACATTGTATTTTTGGTTTAGTTATTTTATCCAGGTCTGTTTTTGTGTATAATGGAGGTGTTGTTAGTGGATTTGTTCTTATTGGGCCTGTAGGTTCTGTTAATGGAGGGATTATTATTTTTTCTTTTGGCGGGTCTATTATTTCTTTTTTTGGAAGAGTTATTGATGATGTTTTTTTGCAGTTGGTCGACCATTCTGTGTCTATATTGATAAATCTATATGGTATGTCTGTTGTTGTTTGTCTTATGTTCGCGGTCGTTCCCATATTCATAAAATTTTGTTCTATTATTTGTTTTTCTATTTGTTTGCATATTGCAGAGCAGTTTTTATGATAATTTCTTATTTTTAATTCGTTTATGTTTCCAGTTTTTAGTGGAACTTTGCATACACAGCATCCTGTTTCGCAGAATTGTTCTTTGTCAAGTTTGTCAGCAAGATTTTGTTTCCATTCTTCACAGATTTCTTTTGTTTTTTCTGTAAATTGTTCTCCTCTTATTTTTCCTATTCCTTTGCATCTTGAATGTATCAGCTCATCGCATGGATTAAATGCCGAAAAGTCAAATTGGTCCTTGCTTTTACAGTAGGCTTTTTTTATATTATTAATTATGTCTTTTTTTTGTTCTAATTCATACAATATTCCTGGTATGTCTTTTT
>JAHWHW010000020.1 GCA_019322995.1 Candidatus Woesearchaeota archaeon
TTATTAAGGATTTTGAAAAAAAAATTACAAATACTATTAAGAAATTTGATTTAATTAGTTTAGATGATAAAGTATTGGTTGCTGCTTCTGGAGGCAAGGATTCAACAACAGTTTTGTTTGTTTTGAAAAAATTAGGGTATAATGTTGAGGCTTTGACAGTTGATGCGAATATTGGAGAATACACAAAAGAGAGCTTAAAAAACATTAAAGCTTTCTGCAAAAAAAACAATATAATGCTCCATAAAGTTTCATTTAAAGAGTTTTTTAAAATGCCTTTGCCTGAAATTGTTTCTTTAATTAAATCTAAGGGATGGAATCTGCAGTCTTGTACTGTTTGTGGTGTTTTGAGAAGGTATTTGATTAATCTTTACTCAAGAAAACTAAACGCCGATGTTGTTGTTACTGGCCATAATGTTGATGATGAATCTCAGGCTTTTTTGATGAATTTGTTTAAGAATAAGCAGGAGATGAATGCCCGTTTAGGTCCAAAACCAGGCATTATAAGGGATAAAAAGTTTGTTCCAAGAGTTAAACCTTTATATTTTTCATCTGAAAAAGATATAGAAAAATATTCTAGAATAATGAATTTTCCTGTTAAATACAAACGATGCCCTTGTGCTGTTGATGCTTATAGGAATTATATTAGAAATATGCTTGATGATTTGGAAAAAAATTATCCTGATTTAAAAACAAATATAGTAAAATATTTATTGAAAAATTTAAAACATTTACAGAGTAAATTTCAGACAGCAGAATATCTAAAGACCTGCAAATTCTGCAAAGAACCTTCAAGGTCAGAAATCTGCAGAACTTGTCAGTTGCTGGAGTTTGTTAAAAAAAAAGAACTAATATCTTAATAAAAATCTTGACTTGCATTTTGGGCATTTTGAAAGAAAGGATAAGTATTCTGTCCATTTGCTTCTTTTCCATTTATAGCCGCATTTTAAGCATTTCATTTTCCAGTTAATCCTCTCAACTCATATTTTTTCAAATATCTCCATGTTCCTTTTGCCAGCTTTCTAAGTTTAAGAGGCCCGATTTGCGTCCGTCTTAATTTAGTTACATTATAACCTAGTTTGCCAAACATCTTGCGCACAATATGTTTTCTTCCTTCATGTATGGATATGATTACTTTTTTACCTTGAACATTTTTTATTTTAACATTTGTCTTGACTTTATCCACAACAACTCCTTTTTTTAATTTTTCAATGTCTTTAAATGGTCTGCTTAGCCATGCTTCATATTTTTTCCAGACTTTGTGAGATGGATGTATTAATTTATTTGCAAGTTCGCCGTCATTTGTAATAAGAAGCAGACCTTCTGTATTTTTGTCTAATCTGCCAACAGGAAATAGTCTTTCTTTTAGCTTAATTAATTTCATTACTGTTTTCATGCCGTGTTTTTCAGAAACCGTGGTTACAAAACCTATTGGTTTGTTTAGAATTATGTATATTTTTTCTTGTTTTTTTAGGGGTTTGTTGTCTAATGTGATTTTATCTGTGCTTGAAGCACTATCCCCTATTTTGGCTGTTCTTCCATTTACTTTTACTCTTCCTTCTTGTATTATTTCTTCGCATTTTCTTCTGGATGCTATTCCTGCTTGAGCCATTATTTTTTGAATTCGTTCCATATAGATAATAAACAAAGATAAACTTTATATAATTATCTCTCTATTTGTCAAATATGAAAGATATTGTAATGCCTTTAAAAAATGAAAAGGATTTTATAAATATGGCTAAAAAATTAGGTTTTAAAGAGCTGATTTTTTTATATGTTCAAAAAAATATGTTTTATAAGAAAAAAGAAGATATAAAAATTACAAATTATTTAATTGCAGATGAAAAAAAAGTGCAAAAAGATATTAGAACTTTTGTTAAAAGTCCTAAAGATCCAAGGTTTGCGTTTGAAAAATCAAGGCCAATGTGTGTTTTTGATTTAGAGCTGCAAAAAAAAGATTTTATGCATCAGAGGGGTTCTGGTTTTAATCATATTATGGCTAAGCATGCAAATAAAAATAATATTTGTGTAGGTTTTTCTTTTAGCACTATATTGAATGCTGATTCAGTTAATAGGTCTAAAATAATAGGAAGGATTAAGCAGAACATAAAGCTGTGCAGAAAATATAAAGTTAATACTGTTATTGCTTCTTTTGCGGTTAATCCGTGGGATATGCGGGCGCCCAAGGATTTGCTGACTTTTTTTAGTGTTCTTGGAATGCATCCAAGAGAAGCAAAAGATTCTTTGAATCTGTCTTTTAAAAAGAAATCATTAGTTGAGCTAGCATAGGTTTCCCTGAAAGTATTTTTCATTTAGTGCTATTTCTGCTTTGCATTGTTGTTTTTCTTTTTCATTCATTTTATCGCAGTATGTTGGATTTTTGCTTGCATCTGCTTTGCACCACCAGTCTTCTGCAGGGCATAATGCTTCATTTGAGGTGATTATCGCAAGACAATAGTTTTTGTCAGGATATGTATCGCAAAATGATATATCTTTTTTTACATGAGCAACACAGAAATCCGGATTTCCAGTATTTCCGCAGTAGGAGATATCTTGATATTTTAAGGCCAGAACATAATTGTATAATTCTTCATTGATTTGTTCGCAGGTTTTGTATTTTTGCATTGTGCTTATGTAATATATGCTTGTTCCAACTAGGATAATAGCAATTAAAAGGCCAACAAATATTATTATTTTTTTATTCATATAATAAGAATTTATCTTCGGTCTATTTAAATGTTTTCAAGGAAAACATTTATATACTATATATACCGTTTTTTGTAAAAAGAGGGTTTGGTTATGAAAAAAGCGCTTATCGTGATAGCACTTGTAATAGTGTTCTTTTCTTATAGTGTGTCTGCTGTTCCTTTTAAATTAGCTGTTGGTAAGCAGGGTTTTAGAAGTATTGATGTATGGAGTGTTAATCCTTTTAATTTTGAGTTTAATTTTCAGAATAAAGTTTTTGTTGATTATGTTGCAATGGAGGCTTTCAAGGAGTATAACCGTTGTAATGGCGGATGGTATGCTGAAGTTTTTGATGATGGAAAATTAGTTCAAAAAACAAATGTTCAGGATGTTTGCACTCGGTCTTTGTATGAAGGGGCAGGCTGTTGGAGAACTCCTTCTCTTTTTTTAGAACAGACTGATTCTGTTGTGATTAAATCTATTCCTTCTCAGCGTTCTACGTGCAGTAATGGTAATTGTCATCCTTCTATTAAAGGAAATGTTGTTTTTATTGAAGGTAATGTTGTTAGTTCTGCAATTACTTCTCGTTCTGGAATTATTGAATTAGGTGTTTTAGGAGATATTCTTAAAGATGTTTCTTATAAAGAGACTGTTGGTGATGATATAATAATTAAACCAAGCAATCCTAGAGTGTTGGCTTGGATTGGAAGCCAGAATGATTATGATTTGGTTCCTTTGGTTGATAAAACAAAGAATGAAGATTTAGATATTAAGCATGTTTGGGCTTGTTATGATGGAGATTTGAACAAGAAATGTGATTATAATGAAAATGTAGATTGTTTAAAAGAAAAGGGCGATTATTATAAGGGTGTTTGTTGCGGAACTGATATTACTGAGTGCAGTTATGTTAGTTTTTTTAATGGAAAATTAATAGATTCTTTTTGTTCTAAGCTTGATAATGGTTATTGGGCTTGGATTTCAAAGGATAACAAAGGAGAGATTTTTGATTTGGATTCTGGTTATTGTCCTGCAGATAATTTGATTAGTGATGGTTCTGTGTTTTTTTCAGAAGACAAATCTTTTAATTATTATATTGAAACTGGTCCTGGCAGCAGCTCTCCTGCTGTATGTGCTCCTGGTTTTGACGAGATTGATTATTTTTCTTCTGGCAGTAATTTAGCTCCAAATTCTGATATTAAAAAGCAGTATAGGGTTTGTGGCAAAGAAGAACAATTAGATAAAGAATCTGTTTTTGTAAAAACAAATTATGGAGAGCACGAGTATATTTCTGCTGTTGGAGAATTGTTTGAGTGTGCTGTTGATTTTCCTTTTTCAACTCATAATAATGCTTCTTTAGGTTCTAATACTAATTCCTTATCTGGTTTGGTTTGTCCTTCAGGTATGTTAGTTTATTATCCGATGGAAAATAGTGTTAATAATTTTGCTTCTGGTTTTATGAATGGTCAGGCTAATGATATTTCTTTTATTGATGGAAAATCAGGCAGTGCTGTTTTATTTAATGGCAAGTCCTCTGATATTGAGATTTCTGCAGGGTCTGTTAATTTTCACAAGATTGGTTTTGAAGCTTGGATTAAGCCTTCTGTGGCTTCTAGTGAACAAATAATCTTTAATAATGAGATGTCTGCTGAGTTGTATTTGAATAACAAAACTCTTATGGCTTCTTTGTATACTGATGATTTTGAAGATGGTGTTTTTTTAGAGTCTTCAGTTGATATTAGTATTGATAAATGGTCTTATGTTGTTTTGTCATATGACGGTTCTTTTGCAAAACTTTATTTAAATGGTTTGGAAGTGGATTCAACGCCTTTGACTGGTCGTTTAAAGGTTTCTTCTTATCCTTTTATAATCGGCGCAAGATCTTTTATTCCTAATGCATTTTTTAATGGTTTGATTGATGAGGTTGTTATTTATGGTTTGGCTATTTCTGATTCTTTGATTCAAGAGCATTATTCATTGCCAGGTTCTTATTGCGGCACTTCAAGTTTTGATGAAATTTTTTATTGTGCTTCTGATGGTGATTGGACAAAGGATTTAGATATTAAGGATTCTGTTTCTTGTAATGCTGCTGGTTTTGATTGGACAGGTCATAAATGCTGTAGCGAAGATGATGATCCAGGCGAAAGTTATTCTGATTATTCTATTGATGCTGTTAATATTAATAATATAATCACAAGTAGAAACAATGCTGATTTGGTTTCAGATTATGAGGTTATATTAAATAATAAAGATTCTTTTGTGAATATTAAAGGTCCTGCAAATATTCTTATTACAAGGCAATATTTAAGAAGTGAAAGAGGGGAAAAAGTTAAGTGTTTGGATAAAGATGATATTTTGCTTTCTTATGATTTAAAAGAAGGGGATTCTAAGAAAATTTTTAATTTGTTTTATCCTGAGGAGTCTGTTTGTAAGTTTGGAAGGACTATTGTAAGTTCTAGGCCTTTTTTGGCTTCTGGTGGTTGCTTTAATAAGCGTTTTTATCAGTCTGGTTCATTTTTGCACAAAAAAAATATTATTAATTATCAGGGAGAGTTTATTGCTTGTAAAACTATTCCTGATTCTTATAAGTCTTATGATTTTATTAGTGTTAAAGAATCTCACTGTGGCTATCCTTTGTTTAATATTACTCCTGTTGAGCATGCTGTTTGCTTGCCTGATGGAAGTTGGTATTTGACTAAGGATTCAGGTGCAACAGTTGTTGACGATACATTGTGGAATCCTGTTGAATTAGGTGTTTCTGGTGCTGTGAAACTTGGTTGTTGTCCTGAGAATCAGTGCTGGAATGGAACTGGCTGTCAGCCTGTTGATACTTTTTATCGTGTTAAGAATCATGGTTTTGTTTGTAAGTAATTAGTGATGTGTATTTGCTTTTGTTTTAGGCAAATCATAGGTATAAAAAAAGAGGTTAATAATGAATAAGAAGCTGTTTATTGCAGCATTTGCATTGTTTGCATTAGTTTGTGTTGTTTTTGCTGCTGATTGGTATCCTGCTGTGTTTAAGCTTTCTTGGAATCAGCGTTCTTCTGGTTTTTGTTCTGAAAATTCGCAGTGTTTAGTTTCTTCTGCTGGTAATAAGGATTATAATTCCATGCCTGAGAAGTTTTTTTCAGATTCAATGCCTCAATGTATTGATAATTCTCAGTTTATTTTGGATTTTTACTGTGATGCTGGTTCTTGGTCATCTAGAACCAAACTAATAGCATTAGAGCTGTTGGGATTTGCTTCTGTTAATTCTCCTGATGATTTTTCTTTGTTTTGCGCTCCATTTGATATTGCTGTGAATAATCTTGATTATACAATAGATGGTGTTTCTGCAAGGGAGTATATTGATAATTGTAATCCTTTTGGTTCTGATAAAAATTATCCATGTGTTAATTCTGTTTGTGTTTTAAGATATGGAGAAAAAGTTGCTTTTGGAACTAGTTTAAATATTCCTGTTGATAATTCAAGGTCTTTTCTTAAAGTATTGGGAAAATCAGAAAAGTTGTGCAGTAATGTTAATAATAACAATAATTTTGATTTGTGCGGAGATAATATTTGGTATAATCATGATACTAACTCAATTATTGTAATGCCTGATAAAGTGAACACACTTGATTTCTCTTCCAGCACAGTGGATTATTTTAGTTTTCCTTTGAGTAAATTGAGTTCTAAAGCAGTTTTATCTGATTTTGATTTAAGTTCAGGAATTTTTAGCAATTTATATGTTGCAAAAAAGAATAATAAAGAGGTTTTTTCTTTTATGGAAAAAGATCAGACCGATTTTGGTTATGATTATATTGGCGTTTATATGAAGGATTTGCAGATTTTGAATTTTTGTGATTTGGTTTTAGCATTGGATTCTAATGCTGTATGTGAAGATTCTGGCGATTTGCTTGTTATTGCTAAAAAAAC
>JAHWHW010000021.1 GCA_019322995.1 Candidatus Woesearchaeota archaeon
TTATCCTTGGTTATTTTACCGCAACCCATAAAATCAGACTTGTTTTTCATAATAACAAAATCAATTCCTTTTGCTTTTAGTGCAATATCAATTCCCCTTAACCAAGGAACTACAAAAACATCAGGAATTTCAACTATATTCTTTTTTGCCAAAGGCCCAATAATCTGAGAACCTTCAATACTTAATCTTAATTTTTCCTTTCTAAACTCTCCAAAATACATGCCGACATTATTTATCCTGAGTTTGTCTAAATCAATTTTTCCAATATCTTTATCTGCCAAATAAATCCTGTTTTTAGTATTTATTAAAAAAACAAAATCCTGCTTAAAATCCGCGCCCCACTGTTCTTTAATTATTTTTTTAAAAAACTTAATTTCTTTTGCCGGTAAAATTCTCAAAGAATCCTTCATCTAAACACCCCAAACAGGATTTTTCTCTCTCATTATTGAAGCAATATCCTTTAACAAATCCTTTTCATCCTGGGATAAATACTGCTTATACTGCTTAAACTTTCTAAAATCCTCCTCAGGAATCTGCGAATACAAAACATCTCCTTCTTTTATCTGCCTTCCAATAATAACTCCTGTCAAAGAAACAGCAATTCTTTTTCCTTTTTCTGCCTGAGACAAAGACTTTTGTTCCTCCTGAATCCCTTTTACACTAGTCAAAACCTTTCCCTCTTTATTCATTAAAGAAACATTTGTAGTTAAAGTTCCGTTTAAAACATCAGCCCCAATAACAGCAGGATTAGACTGCCTAAATGTATAACCTTTAAGCAACTGAATCTTGCAAGGTTTTGTTAAAACTCCCAATGCTTTTAATTCTGTTGCCTTTTTTGTATTTTCCTGCCATTTTTCCAAATCCTCTATTAATTTGTAAATAACATCATGACAAATAACCTTAACCTTATCAGGAACATGCTCAGGAGCTTTCAAATTAAAACCTAAAACAACAGAAAGCAAAGGATTTTTTTCATGATTTGCCTCAGCATCAGACAAATCCCTCTTGCTAATAGGACCAACACTGGCTTTTTTAATTTTAATATTTTTTTCTTTTAACAAATTAGACAAAGCCTCTAAAGAACCTAATGAATCTGCTTTTACTATAACACCTTTTTCATCAGTTTCAACCAAAACCTCCTCAACTTGTTCTTTAATTTCTTTTTTTGCCTGATCCTCATCCATTCCAGCAATTAAAGGCATACCTGAAACAACATCTTCAACACCAGGAGCAATAATCCTAACACCAGAAGCTGCAGTTATTTCCTTAATTGACTTAAATTTTGCACGCTTATCACGCATTTCAGACAAAGGAGAAGGAATAAACAAAGCCTTTACCCTAGAAGCAACAGGACCTACAAGACCGCCAGCAACAAGACTGTCACCTGCTCTTAAAGTGCCGTCATAAATAATCACATCCATAACCTTGCCCATACCTTTTTCATCTTTAACCTCTAAAACAGTACCCTTGGCAGGACCATCAACATTAAACTTCAAAGAATCCTCTAAATACTTCTGAGCCAAACCAGTAAGAACCATTAACAACTCAGGAATACCATCGCCTGTTTTGGCAGAAACAGGAACAATAGCAACACTTTTTGCATAATCATCAACCCTGTCAAAACGTTCTGAATTTAATCCATACTCTGCAACCTGACCAACTATCTCATATATTTTTTGATCAATTTCTTTTATAACTTCATCATTCTGCTTATTAATTGTTGATAATACAGGACCTTTTTCAGGTCTATAACCTCCAATTAAATCAATTTTATTAGCAGCAATAATAAAAGGAGTCTTATAAGACTTTAAAATTTCAATAGACTCAATTGTCTGAGGTTTTAATCCCTCACTTATATCTATTACTAAAATTGCCATATCTGCTAAATTTCCACCCCTCTTTCTTAGACTTGTGAAAGCGGCATGACCAGGAGTGTCTATAAAAAGCAAACCAGGAATTGTTAGTTTAAGATTTAATTTTTCCAATAAATTACCGCACACTTTTTTAATTGTTTCAGTAGGAATAATAGACGCACCAATAGCCTGAGTAATACCTCCTGCTTCTTTAGCTGCAACAGCACTACCTCTAATCTGATCTAATACACTTGTTTTTCCATGATCCACATGACCCATCATGGCCACAATAGGCTGTCTAATCATAGTGATAAGTTAAATAAAGGTTTTATAAAAAAGTTTGGTAATATATTTTCTACAAAATGTATTCTACACACAATATTTTCTTTCACTACTGGCCAATGCTCTAAATACGTAACCTTTAAATACTATGAGTATTTTCTAGTAGTAACAAGTCAATATTGACTATAAATTTGGGGGGAAGAAAACAATGAAAACCAAAATTTTAAGCGTGCTAAGCGTTCTTTTAATAATGCTTATGGCAACAAGTGCAATTGCGCTGCCTATAAGTGTTGAGCGCGTTGAAATCGACGGAGAAAGAGTTGACAACAACGCAGCAAGACTAGATGTCCAAAGAGGACAAGAAGTTGAAGTTGAACTAACACTTGTTCCATCTGAAGACATAGAAGATGTTGAGATAATGGCATTTATTTCTGGCTATGAATACAATGATATAGAATCAATTGCAGATTCTATCGGCCCAATAAGCATGGAATCAGGAGTAAAATACAGAAAAACACTCCACATAACACTGCCAGAAGATGTAGAAGAAGACGACTACAAACTAAGACTATTATTCACAAACAGAAACGGAGAAGACATGATTTCCTTAAACTACCAATTAAAAATTGATTTACCAAGACACAAACTATCAATAACAGACGTAATCTTTCATCCAGGAAAAAATGTAAAAGCAGGAACTGCTTTACTAGGACAAGTAAGACTAGAAAACATGGGTGAAAAAGACGAAGACGACATAGTTGTAAAAATAATGATACCAGAATTAGGAGTATCAGCAACAGACTATGTAGATGAAATAGAAACAGGAGAACAAGAAGAAACAGAAGAAATATACCTAAGAATACCAGAAAGTGCAGAACCAGGAATATACCAAGCACAGGTATATGTGGGATATAACAATGACCATGACAAACTGCTTGCAACATCAATACTAAATGTTGAAGCAAACCAAAGATTACAAGAACCAACAGAAGAAACAGTAGTTGTAGTAGAACAACTACCAGAAGAAACAACACAAGAAATCACACCAGCAACAAACTGGAAAAACACAATAAAAACAATACTGGAAGTAGTATTGTTAGTATTAGTAGCTTTACTAGTTGTAATCGGACTAATAATCGGATTTACAAGACTAGGAAGAGACTAATTATTTTTTTTCTTCCCCTTTTTTAATTTACAAAACCTTAATAAACCAATACTTGATTTCTTAATTTAATGACACGCAAATATCCATCTGGATGCACTGCAAAAAAATACTTTGAATCAGATGAACAACTAAAAAAACACTATAAAAAAGAATATTCTCAAAATTCATCTTTAAACTATCCAATCAAAACACTGCAAGAATATGGATTTATTCGCAAACAATGCAAATGCGGACAATATTTCTGGACAACTGATATAAAACGCGAAATTTGCGGAGAACCAGTATGCGCAGGCGGATTTGGATTTATAGGAAAAAGCCCATGCACAAAACAACTTGATTTTATACAAGTATGGGAAGAATACTCAAAAATACACAAAGAGCTAGGATACACACCAATAAAACGATACCCAGTAATTGCCCGCTGGAACCCAACAACAGAATTCACAATAGCATCAATCGCAGCATTTCAGCCCTATGTAGTTTCAGGAGAAGTAGAACCACCCTCATCACAACTAGTAATACCGCAATTCTGCCTTCGGTTTCCAGACATTGACAATGTAGGCATAACAGGACACTTCACAGGATTTGTAATGCTAGGAGAACACGCATTTTTACCTCCAGAAGAATACAACACAAACAAATTCCTAAAAGACCACTTAATATGGCTGACAAAAGGAATGGGACTTCCACTTAATGAAATAACAGTCCACGAAGATGTATGGGCAGGAGGAGGAAACTTCGGGCCATGCCTTGAATTCTTTGTAAAAGGACTAGAAGTTAGCAATCAAGTATACATGCAATATGAAAACACTTCAAAAGGGGCAAAAGAACTAAAAATAAAAGTTCTAGACATGGGACAAGGACATGAAAGAGCAGCATGGATAACACAAGGAACAACAACAGCATATGAAGCAACATTTCCCACAGTAATAGAAAAACTAAAAACAAAAACAGGAATAGAAATAGACAATGAATTTATGAAAAAATTCATACATCTGGCCGCCTATCTTAATGTTCTTGAGTTTGAAGACATAGAAAAACAATGGCAAACAGTAGCAGAAAAACTAAACATTACAACACAAGACCTAAAACACCAAATAGAACCAATAGCTGCACTGTATTCAATAGCAGAACATTCCCGCGCCCTATTAGTTGCACTAACAGACGGAGCACTTCCAAGCAATGTAGGAGGAATGTATAACCTGCGCGTTTTATACAGGCGAGCGCAAGGATTTATAGACAAATATGGATGGGGGCTTGACTTGACAGAAATCTGCTCATGGCATGCAGAATACCTAAAACCAATATTTCCTGAACTTCACGAAGAATTATTGAATGTTAAAAAAATACTTTCAGTTGAAAAGAAAAAATATGAAGCAACAAAACAAAAAACAAAAGAAATAATTTCACGAGTACTGCAAAAAGAACTGAAAACAAAAGATTTAGTTGAACTTTATGACAGCAATGGAATAAATCCTGAAATAATCAAAATTGAAGCGCAAAAGCAAGGCAAAAAAATCAAAATACCTTCCAATTTCTACAAATTAGTTGCAGAAAGACATAAAGTAGAGGAACAGGAAACCCAAACAGAACGAGAAGAAAAACTAGACCTTGCAGGAATACCTGAAACAACATGCACATATTTTGGCGACTGGAAAAAAACAGAATTCCGCGCACAAGTTATCAAAATAATTGACAACAATGTAATCCTAAGCAAAACATGCTTTTATCCAGTATCAGGAGGGCAAATGCACGACACAGGAACTCTTGCAGGAATACCAGTAATAGATGTTTACAAACAAGGACCGCACATTGTCCATGTTCTTCAAGAAAAACCAAAATTTACTGAAGGGGAAACAATAATTGGAAAAATAAATTTTGAAAGAAGAAAACAACTAACACAACACCACACAGCAACACACATAATAAACGCAGCTGCGCGGACAATACTTGGAAATCACATAAATCAGGCATCAGCAAAAAAAGAAACAGACAAAGCTTATCTTGATGTAACACATTATGATTCTATTAGTGAAGAAGAAATAAAAAAAATTGAGAAAGAAGCAAACAAAATAGTTGAAAAATCAATACCAATAAAACTTGAATTCATGCCAAGAAGCGATGCAGAAAAAAAATACGGAATGAGACTATACCAAGGAGGGGCTGTGCCAGGAAAACAAATACGCATTGTTGAAATTCCAGGAATAGATGTAGAAGCGTGCGGAGGAACACATTTAAACAACACTTCTGAAGCAGGAAATATCAAAATAATCAAAACAACAAAAATAAAAGACGGAGTTGTTCGTATAATATTTACTGCAGGCAAAGCAGCTCTTGAAAAAGAACAAGAACAAGACGCACTATTATCACGAATATCACAATTGTTAGAAGTCAAAGAAAAAGAAATACCATATAGAGCAGAAGAATTATTCCAAAAATGGAAAATCGCAAGAAAAGCAGCAACAAAAAAGAAAAAAATAAACACAAAAGAACTTGAAATTCACATTAAAAAAGAATATAAAGGGAATATAATCAAAAAAACAGCAGAAATAGTAAAATCACAGCCATCACACCTTGAAAAAACACTAATTAAATTCAAAAAAGAACTAGAAGAATTCAAGAAAAAAATACAATCTTTATAAACTTTAATCATTAATTCTATTGCGAGGGAATATGGAAGAACTTAGCGAAAGAGCAAAGATAATGCTTGTTTTTGATTCATATCTGCAAAAAACAGGCTATAACCTGCCAGAACTAAGAGAAAATTACAAAGAAATAGAATCAATTCTAAAAATTGCAACAAAACTCGGCGGGGGCGAAGAAAAAAATCTCTCTCACAGAATAGACATTACCATGGCAACAGACTATGCAGTATTCATTTACTTAAAAAAAGAAGACAGCCCAGACACACAATACCGTCTAATAAGATTCAAAGAAACAATAAAAGACGTAAAGGAAAGATTAAACCCTGAAGAAGTGATTCAAATATATGCAAACTCAGAAATAATTGTCAAACATTATGAAAAACAAATACGAAAAATAAATGCTGAACGCAAAAAAACAAAAAGAAAAAATAAACCAGTACAAATAATCCAAAATTTTCCGGAAAATGACAAACCCAAAAAAAATAAACCATTAATTTCTGAAAAAACT
>JAHWHW010000022.1 GCA_019322995.1 Candidatus Woesearchaeota archaeon
TTAAAAAAGTCTCAGAGTAATTTGAATAGTTTTTAATAAAAAATATGTTTTCTTTGCTTTGGAAATAGCTAAATTTCCAAAACATTAATATACTACTTTTTTATTATCTCTAGTAAATGAGGTGATTTTCAATGGATGAAAAGAGTTTTATTACTATTGCATTTTGTTCTGTTATAGGCATTGCTGTTATTTGCATTGCTACTTTGTATTTTATGGGTGCTACTGGCAGTGTGATTGCTGGAACAGGCCAATATTACTGGACTGGCGGAGGTCATTATAATCCTGAATATGGCACTTGTTACTGCCATCCTGGCTCTTTTGATTATAATCCTGATGGCTCTATTAGCGGACCTTATGTGAGATTCTTGGGCAGTCATACTCAGGAAGCTTGTATTAATCAGTGTGGTGAAGGCCATACTTATTGGAAGGATTTTAAATATTAATTTTTTTCTTCTCTTTATTCTAAACAAAGCCTTTATATAGGGGTATCTTTTACATTTATTCTATGGTAGAGGCATCTCCATTGTCAGGAACTAGAATTACAAAGCTTGTTATGGACGGTTTTAAGTCTTTTGGCAAGAGGACTGAACTGTTGTTTGAGAACGGCTTTAATGTAGTTATGGGTCCTAATGGCTCTGGTAAGTCTAATATATTGGATGCATTATGTTTTGTTTTGGGCAAGTCTTCTTCAAAGTCTTTAAGAGCTGAGAAGTCTGCGAATCTTATATATAATGGGGGAAAAACTAAGAAGTCTGCTAAAGCAGCTGAAGTTAGTATTTCTTTTGATAATTCTAAAAGGGTTTTTCCTGTTGAAGAGGATATTGTTAAGGTTTCCAGGATTGTTAAGGCAAATGGAGTTAGCAAGTATAAGATTAATAATAAGACCAGAACCAGGCAGGAGGTTGTTGAATTATTGGGTTTAGCTAAGATTAATCCTGATGGTTATAATATTATTTTGCAGGGTGATATTGTTAAGTTGGTTGAGATGAGTCCTGTTGAGAGAAGGCAGATTATTGAGGAGATTGCAGGCATTTCTGTTTATGAGGAAAAAAAGAATAAGGCTTTGAGTGAGCTGGAAAAGGTTGAGCAGAAGCTGAATGAAGCAGGTATTATTTTAAAAGAGCGCCAGACTCATTTAAAAGAATTAAAAAAAGACAGGGATCAGGCTTTGAAATACAGGGAATTAAGTGATAAGATTAAGCAGAATAGGGCGTCTTATATTAAGAAACGTATGAATAAGAAAGAGTCTGAGTTAAAGGAGATTGAGAAAAGAGCAGGTTCTAGAAAAACTAAATTAAATTCTTTGCAGTCTGAGATTAAGGATTTTAGGGATAAGATTTCTGATAAAAAGAAATTGATTCAGGAAATTTCTGATGAGATTGAGGCAAAGGGCGGTGTTGAACAGGCTGCTTTGCAAAAGGAGATTGAGAAATTAAGGGTTGATATTGCAACTTTAAAAGCAAAGGTTTCATCTCATAAAAATGAACTAGGAAGGATTGCTCAAAGAAAAGATCAGTTAGGTGCTAATTTTAAGGAATTAGAGGAAAAGACTTCTTTTATTTCTGAGCAAAGAAAAGAATTAGTAGAAAAAAAGAATTTTTTTGCTTCTAATATTGGTGAGTTAAATCAGAAGATTTCTGCTTTTAAGAAAAAGCACAAGCTTGATGAGTCTGGAGAAATTGAAAAAAAGGTTGAAGAGATTGATAAAAAGGCTGAAAAAAAGCAGGCAGAAATTCAGTCTTTAAGGGAAAAACAGCAGTCTTTACTAAGAGAAAAAGATAAGAATGAGTTTCAGATTGAGGCTATTGATGATCAGATTAAGAAAGTTAAGTCTTTAGAGAGAAAACATAAGGATGAGATTGATGTTCTTAAGAATAAAAAGAATCAGTTTAAGAAGATGGTTTTAGAGTTGAATGAATTGCTTAATAAGGATTCTGATAATGCTGTTAAGTTGGCTGATTCAAAAAGAAATGTTCAGTCTTTTAAAGAAAAATTAGAGAAATTAAAAGTTAAAAATGCAGGTATTAAGGAGCATTTATCTGCCAATATTGCTGTTAAAAAAGTTTTTGAAAACCGAAATCAGTTGGGCCAGATTTATGGCACTGTTTCAGAGTTAGGGACTGTTAATGAAAAGTATTCTTTGGCTTTGGAAATTGCTGCTGCTCATAAAATTAATAGTGTTGTTGTGGATGATGATAAGGTTGCTTCTAATTGCATTAAGTTTTTGAAGAAAAATAAGTTTGGTGTTGCAGCTTTTCTTCCTTTAAATAAGATTAGACCTAATCCTGTTAAGCCGAATATTAAAAGTTTAACAAAGCAGTCTGGTGTTGTTGGAATGGCTGTTGATTTGATTGATTTTGACCCTAAGTTTAAGGATATTTTTTCTTATGTTTTTGGAAATACATTGATTGTTAATTCTATTGATACTGCGAGAAAAATTGGCATTGGAAAAGTTAAGATGGTTAGTTTGGATGGCGATTTGGCAGAAGTTTCTGGTGCTATGATTGGAGGGTTTAGGCATAAGACAAAGGGAAGTTTTAAGCATAAGGATTTGACTGATGATATTAAGAATCTAGAAAAGGATATTAAGTCAAGGGATTCTGATATTAATAAATTGGAAAAGGTTCGTGTGGATAATGAATTGAAAATTAATAAGTTAAGAGAGTTAAAGGCCAATCTTGAGGGGGAGATTATTAAGACTGAAAAAAGTTTGCATCTTGATTCTGCTGATTTGGATGCTAGTAATCAGTATAAGCAGGAATTAAAAAAGAACATTGAAAAAATTGGAAAAGATATTGAGGATATTGAGAATAAGATTGCTGATGAGACTCAGTTATTGACAGAGCTGAAGATTGAAAAGCAGAATTTAAGAAATCAGATTAGTGAGTTGAGAAATCCTAGGTTGTTGGCGGAGTTGAATTCTTTTGAGCAGAAAAAAAGGGAATTTTCCGAGGATAGTATTAAGGTTGATGCTGAGTTGAAAAATCTTGATGTTCAGGAAAAAGAGATGGTTGGCAGGGACAAGGAGAATACTGGAAAGGTTTTAAAAGAGCTTGAAAAAGAGGAAAAGAGTTTTAACAGCGAGATTAAGGGTTTTGAAGTAGATATTAAGTCTTTTTCTTCTGGTTTGGTTAAAAAGGAAAAACAGCAGGAAATTTTGCACACTCAGTTTAAGGGTTTGTTTGGAAAGAGGAAAAAGCACAGCGATGAGATTAGTTCTATGGAGTCAAAAATTTTTGGATTAGAGGATAATGCAAGAAAGCTTGAGATTAGTGTGAATACTTTGTCTATTGAGGAGGCGAAGTTAAAGGCTGAGTTTGCAGGCATGAATGCGGAGTTTGCTCAGTATGAGGGTGTTGAGCTTAATATGAAGAAGTCTGAAGAGGAGCTTAAAAAGGAGATTATGTCTTTTGAGCGTATGATGTCTAATATTGGTTCTGTTAACATGCGTGCTTTGGAGATTTATGAGACTGTTGAAAAGGAGTTTAATATTTTGATGGAGAAAAAGGGCATGTTGTCAGAGGAAAAGGAGTCTGTTTTGAATTTAATGGATCAGATTGAGGCTAATAAAAAGGATTTGTTTGTTGAAGCTTTAGAAGTTGTGAATAAAAATTTTAGGGATATTTTTCAGAATCTTTCAACCAAAGGAGATGCTTATCTCGAATTGGAAAATCCTGAACAGCCTTTTGAGGCTGGGATGAGGATTAAGGTTAAGTTGACTAGCGATAAGTTTATGGACATTAGAAGTTTGTCTGGCGGTGAAAAAACTCTTACTGCTTTGGCTTTCTTGTTTGCTATTCAGGAGCATGAGCCTGCTTCGTTTTATGTTTTAGATGAAGTTGATGCTGCTTTAGATAAGACTAATTCTGAGAAATTGGCTAAATTAATTAGAGATTACTGCAACAAGGCTCAGTATGTTGTTATTTCTCATAATGATTCTGTTATTTCAGAAGGGGATATTCTTTATGGTGTTTCTATGAAACCAGAAACAGGCCTTAGTGCTGTTGTTAGCTTAAAGGCTTAGATTATTTTTAATTTTTTAAGTTTTCTTTTGATTTTTTCTGCAGCGCTTTTTGGAGATTTATTGTCGTATATGATTGCATCAGAATATTTTTTGTAAAAAGGAATACTGTATTTTAGTCGGGAAAGAACTTTTTCATAGGTTATGTTATAACTTCTTTCATTTTCTCTTTTAAAGCATATAAGGGCGCATTCTTGTATTGATTTTGCAGGGAGAATTAAAACTAGAATTCCGTTTTGTTTGCAGAATTTAGCATCTGATTCTTTAATGTCATGAACATCTTGTGTTGAGAATAAAGCTTGTGGAATTATGTAATTTTTATTGGGTATTGACCTGAGTATTTCAGAGGATTCTAGAATCATTTTTCTCCAGCTGTATTTATCGATAAAATCACCTATTTTTCCGTGTTTGCTGTGAAATACTTCATCAGGATCAATGACCTTTCTGTCAAGTATTTTTCCAAGTTCTATTGCAGTTGTGCTTTTTCCAGAGCCAAATGGGCCTGTTAGGTATAGGTTGGTCATACTTTTTCCAGAACTCTTTTTATTTTGTTTGCTGTTTCACTCCATTGTGTTTTTTCTTTTATTGTTTCTCTTGCTTTTTTGCCTAGTTTTTTTATTAGTTCTGGTTTTTCAAGAAGAGTTTTTAGATTGTCTGCAAGGATATTTGCATTGCCTCTTGGAAATATCATTCCATTTTCTTGATCTTGGATGTATTCTTTTAGTATTCCTGTTGGTGTTGTTATTGTTGCAAGTCCTGTGGACATTGCTTCTTGTGTGGCTATTGAGGATATTTGTGTTAAAGAAGGATTTACAAATATGTCCATTGCTTGTAGATAGGGGAGTATGTTTTGTTTTTGTCCTGTTTTGATTATTTTAATGTGTTTGTCAAGTTCTTTTTGTTTTTCCTTTCCTACTAAGAGAAGTAGTGTGTTTTTGTGTTTTTTGGTTATGTTAATAAATGCTTTTGTGAGTGTTTTCAGGTCTTTTTCTCTTCCAAGATTTCCTGCAAATCCGATTATTTTGTAATTTTCAGGTATTTTTATGTGTTTTTTAGCTGCTTTTTTGGATAAGGGAGGTATGAATTTTTCTGTGTTTATTCCATGTTCTATTAATAGTTTTTTTGCAGGAATATTGTGTGCCTCAAGTATATTTTCTGTTTCTTTTGATGGCACAAGAAGAATGCTGCATTTGTTGTAAAGATTTTGTACATGTTTTTTTATTATTGTTTGTGCAAGCCATTTGAGTTTTTTTTCTGAGTAATATGCTTTTTCCCATTCTATGTTATGAACATAGCTTATTATTGGTTTGTTTATTTTTTGTGCTGTTTTAATTGCTTTTTTTCCTATTGGTCCTGTTGTTTGATTAAATACCAGGTCTGTTTCTTCTACATATTGTTCTATTTGTTTTGTTTTCAGGGTTATGTAAGAGTTGAATATTTTTATTGGGATTGTGGGAAGTATTTTTATTTTTGTGCCGGGAATTTTTGTTTGTTTTCCTTTTATTTCTGGCGCCAGTATTGTTATTTCAAATTTTTCTTTTATTTCCGGTATTAATTGGCCCAAAAATCGTGTTATGCTGTTGCATTCTGGAAAATATGTGTCTGTTGTGATTAATATCTTTTTTTTGTTCATTTTTAGTTTATTTTGTCAAATACTTCTGCATATTTGCAGTTGTTGTTCCATCCGTTTATTTTTGCTTTTAGGTATATGAGCCATCCTATGCTTTTTATTGTTGTATTTTGGCTTTTGTGTGCTTTTAGTGCGTCTATTTTTGTTTGAAATGTGTCTGTTATATCTACTACTAGTTTTGGAAGCCCTCTTTTTCTTATTTTTGGTATGTTCATAGTGTCAAATGAGTATACTGGACAGGGTATTTTTTTGTTTTTTATTAATTTTTTTATTAATTGGTGTATTGCAAAGTGGTGAGTGCTTAGGTCATTTGAGCTGTGTGTGAATATTTTGTCTGGTTTTTCTTTTTGTATTATGTTTATTATTTTGTTTTTTGTTTCTTGTTTTCGTATTTGCAGAAGCATTGTTGTGTCTTTCATTCCAAGATATTCTGTTTCTTGTTTTCCAAGTATGTTATTTGCTTTTATTGTTTCTCTTTGTCTTGTTTTTATTATTCTTTCTGGTTTTAAATGGGGGTGGCTTAGTTCACCGTATGAAAATATGATTGTTTTTATTTGTTTGCCTTGTTTTGAGTATTTTGCAAGTGTTCCTCCTGCTCCGAGTATTGAGTCGTCATTATGAGCTGCCAGCACTAGTATTTTTTCAGTCATGATGATTTAGAGAAGTATGTTGTATATATATGTTTGGTATGCGCCGACTGGGA
>JAHWHW010000023.1 GCA_019322995.1 Candidatus Woesearchaeota archaeon
GGTTTAACTGTTACTAAGCTTTAAAATGGGCGTTAATTTAAGGGATTTGTTGATTAGAAAAGAGATATCTTTTAAGGATTTAAATAATAGAGTTTTAGCTGTTGACAGTTATAATATGCTGTATCAGTTTCTAACCACTATTAGAACTGTTGATGGAACTCCTTTGATGGATTCTCATGGCAATGTAACTTCTCATTTGATTGGCTTATTTTCAAGAACAGCTTCTTTTTTGCAAAAAGGATTAAAGCCTATTTTTGTTTTTGATGGAAAAAAGCCCGATTTAAAAACTAAGGAACTTGAAAGAAGAAGTTCATTAAAGCAGGAAGCTAGGACTAAGTATAAGATTGCTGTCAAGAAAAAAGATATTGCTGCTATGAAAAAATATGCAGGACGGTTTTCTTATCTTTCCAAAGAAATGGTTGACCAGGCAAAGGAATTGGTTAAACTAATGGGTTTGCCTGTTGTTCAGGCGCCTTCAGAAGGCGAGGCTCAGGCTTCTCAGATAGTTAAAAATGGTGATGCCTGGGCTGTTATTAGTCAGGATTATGATTCTTTGCTATATGGCACAGATAGGCTTATTCAGAATTTGTCTATTGCAGGAAGAAGAAAGAAAATTGGAAGATTATCATATCAAACAGTTAAGCCGTTGTTGATAAATCTTTCAGATAACTTGAATAATTTAAAGATAGATAATGAAAAGTTAATTGTTTTATCAATGCTTGTCGGAACAGATTATAATCCTAAAGGTGTTAAAGGTATTGGTCCTAAAAATGCTCTTAAGCTCGTTCAAAAGCATGATGATTTTGATGAATTATTTAAAGAGGTTAAGTGGGATGAGCATGTGGATGTTCCTTGGACTGAAATCTTTTATTTGTTTAAGAAAATGCCTGTTACTAATAATTATAATTTAAAATTTAAACAGCCTGACAAAGAGGGTTTGATTAAGTTTCTTGTTAAAAAGCACGATTTTAGTATTGAAAGAGTTAATAGCGCTTTGGATTCTGTGCTTAAAACACACAAGAAAAAATCTCAGAAAAAATTAGGTGATTTTTAATGAAACTAAAACAAGCTCTCAAAAAAAAACTGACTAAAAAAGAATTGGATTTGGTTAGAGCTAGTTTTGATGTTGTTGGTTCTATTGCAATTATTGAGATTCCTGATGAATTAGTAAAAAAACAGAAAATTATTGCAAAAGAGGTTTTAAATTTAAATCCCAGTATAAGAACTGTTTTGAAAAAATCAGGAATTCACTATGGTGAATATAGAAGGCAGAAGATGGTTTATTTAGCAGGCGAGAAAACAAAGATAACAGAGCATAGAGAGTCTGGAGTTAGAATTCTTTTAGATGTTGAAAAATGTTATTTTTCTTCCAGATTAGGAACAGAGCGTTTGAGGATTGCAGCACAGATTAGGCCCAAGGAAAAGATTTTAGTGATGTTTAGCGGTGTTGCTCCTTATCCTTTGGTTTTTGCGAAAAATTCTGGCGCAGATGTTATTTATGGTGCTGAAAAAAATCCTGTTGCTCATGATTTTGCAGAGAGAAATGTTTTATTGAATAAGTTTTGGAGTAAAATCCGATTAATCAGGGGTGATGTTAGACAAGTGTGTCCTTTGATTAATAAAAAATTTAATAGAATCCTGATGCCTATGCCTAAAACTGCTGAGGAGTTCTTGCCTGTCGCTTTTAGTTCTGCAAAAAAAGGTTCAGTTATTCATTATTATGATTTTGGAAAACAGGAGGAATTTAAGTTAATAAGGGATAAAATTAAGAATGCATGCACTAGAGCAAAAAAGAAATGCAGGATATTGCGTACAGTCAAGTGTGGAAATTATTCTCCTGGTGTTTTCAGGGTTTGTATTGATTTTAAAATTCTATAAGGAATGAATTTTTCCATATTCTTTAAATACTAAGTAATATTTATTTATAGAGTGTAAAGCGCAATGACGATGTGAATTCCGTTTGAGCTTACTGCAATGATATTATTGGAAGAAGCCGAGCGCGCACAATTATCCAAATATTTCTTTATAGCTTTTGTCTTCTTCTTCTGTTTTTACTTTTTCTATTGCATTTAGAAAGTCTTGTTCTTTTATTTTGTTTCTTTTTGCGCGTATAGCAAAATAGCCTGCTTCTGTGGCTATTGATTTTATTTCTGCTCCTGATAATTCTTTCATTTTTTCAATTAGAAGTTTTTCATCTATTTTGTTTATGTTCATTCGTGAAGTGTGTATTTTAAATATTTCTTTTATTCCATCTTTGTCAGGAAGAGGGACTTCTATTAACCTGTCAAGTCTTCCTGGTCTTGTTATTGCAGTGTCAAGTATATCTTTTCTATTGGTGCATCCTATTATCTTTACATTGCCTAATGACTCAAATCCGTCAATTTCTGATAATAACTGCATAAATGTTCTTTGAACCTCTCTTTCTCCTGATGTTCCTATGTCAACGCGTGTTGCTGCTATTGCATCAAGTTCATCTATAAATATAATTGAAGGTGCTTTTTCTTTGGCTAATTGAAATATTTCTTTGACAAGTTTTGCTCCTTCTCCTATGAATTTTTGAACAAGTTCAGAACCCACTACTTCAATAAATGTAGAGTTTGTTGATGCTGCTACTGCTTTTGCTAGTAGTGTTTTTCCTGTTCCTGGAGGTCCATGCAGTAGTATTCCTTTTGGAGGTTCAATTCCTATTTTTTCAAATAGTTTTGGGTTTTTTAGAGGCAGCTCTATTATTTCTTTTATTTCTTGTTCTTGTTGTTTTAGTCCGCCTACTGTATTCCAGGAAATATTGGGTTTTTCTATTATTACGAATTTTTCTACTCCAAATTTTTTGCTGCTGGTTATTTTTTTGATGATCGTTAAGTTTTTTTGTTCTGCTAATGCGCAGTCTCCAGGTTTTAGTTCTTCACAGTCAAGAGATTTTTCTACCAGAAATTCGTTTCCATTTGGAAGTTTTATTAGTATTTGTTTTCCGTGTATTTCTCTTACTTCGCACGCAATTAAAGGTGTTGATTTGAATTTTTGCAGTTCTTTTTGTATGTTTTCTATTGTTTCTCTTAGAAATCTGTTTTCCTGTAGCATTGCTTCATCATTAGAATAATTGTAAAAGAGTTTGTTAACATCGTCTTGTGTCATTATCTTTGTTTCAAAAGCTAGCTCTTTATAAATGTTATTGTTTTAAGGGTTTTTGTCTTAAATATTGTTTAGATTAATTAAGTCAAATTTCTCGCATTTTCTTTTTAAGAAGATTTTTTCACAGTAAGATTTATATACTCTTTATTCTATTTTATTTTTTAATGCAGGATAGTCGTTTACAGAAAGCAGCAAAAATCTTGATTGATTATTCAACGCGTGTAAAAAAAGGTGATCGCGTTATTATTAGCACTCAGATAGGTGCAGCTCCGCTTGCTTTGACAGTTTATAAGATGTGTTTGGAAAGAGATGCTCATCCTGTTATTCGTTGTGCAGTTCCTGGTGCTAATTATTTATTTTTTAAACATGCTAAAGAACATCAGTTAAAGCGTTTTCCTAAGACTGCTATGTATGAGATGAAAAATACTGATGTTAATATTCATTTGTTTGCTAGTTTTAATACAAGGGAATTGGCAAGTATTGATCCTAAGCGTTTGGCTTTACGAGCTAAGGTTATGAGTCCTGTTTCTCGCTGGCGTTGTGATAAGACAAGATGGGTTTTGTTTGATTATCCTACTAGGGCTTTTGCTCAGGAAGCTGGAATGTCTATTTGGGAGTATGATAAATTTGTTTTTGATGCTATTGACCATGACTGGCCTAAATTCAGAAAGCGTTTGCATAAATTGGCTGATGCAGTTAACAAGGCCAAACATGTTAGGATTGTTGGCAAGGAGACAGATATTGAAATGAGCATAAAGCATGGTAATTGTGTTGTTGGCGACGGAACCTGCAATATGCCTGGCGGTGAGATTTTTACTGCTCCTGATAAGCTTTCTGTTAATGGTCATATTTATTTTGATTTTCCTTCTGTTAGGTATGGGACTGTTGTTAGAGGTATTCGTTTGGAGTTTGAAAAAGGCAAGGTTGTGAAAGCAACTGCTGATTCTGGTCAGGAGTTGTTAAGAGAGATGATTGCAATGGATGCTGGTTCTTCTTATATTGGAGAGTTAGGTATTGGCTGTAATTTTAAGATTCAGAGGTCTGTTAATAATACTTTGTTTGATGAAAAAATAGGGGGAACTATTCATTTGGCTTTAGGCAATGCTTATCCTGAGTGTAATGGAAAGAATAAGTCTGCTTTGCATTGGGATTTGATTAAAGATTTGCGCAAGAAGAATTCTGTTCTTTATTTGGATGGTAAGATTTTCCAGAAAGAAGGAAAGTTTAAGATTTAGTATAGGCTTGTTTTGCTAATTTTTTTATTTCTAATTTTTCTTTTCTAAATATTTCTAATAATTTGTTTATTTCTTCGGCAACCGTGTTTTTTAAGTCAAGAGGGTGAAGTTTTTTTGATTTGTATGCTTTTTCAATTTCAGAATATTTTTCAAATTCAATATTTCCTCCGAATTTTTCAGGTCTTTTAATGATTAGTTTTTCTTTTTTATCTGTTTTGATTGTCATAATAACATATTTTGTAAATTCAAGAATTCCATTGTCTTGTATTACTCCTGGTTCACAGTATGCGCTTTTTATTTTGTCTTTAACAGTTTTTTCATCGTCTGCAAGGTCTATTTTGCTTTTTTCGTCTGACGCACTCATTTTTTTGCCCATTAGTCCAGGTATCATAGGATTCATTATTTCTATTCGTCTTTTATATCCTATTTTTGGAAGTGTTTCTCTGGCAAACATGAATATTTTTCTTTGGTCTGTTCCTCCGTATTGTATGTCTACTTTTAGGTATTCTTCGTCAAGTGCTTGCATTATAGGGTATATGAGTCCGCACAGTTTCGGATTGTCTCCGAATTTTACAACTTCTGCTGCTGCTCTTTTACAGTCATTGATGCTTGCTTCTTTGGACATTTTTAATATGTCAAATTGATAATCTTGTTTTTTCTGAAAACTTGATCCTTTTATTATTTCAAAATTTTTTATATCTGCTCCTATTGCTTTAAACATTAATGGCATGACTTTTGCATAATATTTGTATCTTTTTTCTAAAAGTTCCCATGGTGTTCCGTCAAGTGCTCCATGAACATCTGCAAGAAGCAGTTTGACTTTAAATCCTGCTTTTAAAAAGTCTGCCATTTTTAGAACAGGCAGAAAATAAGCAATATGTGGCTTTCCGGTTATTGCTGTTCCCATGTAAACAACTGGTTTTTTCTTTTTTTTCAGTAGTTCTTTTAGTTCTTTTTCTGTGATTATCTCTTCTGTATTTCTTTTTATTAGCTGAAATTTTTCTTCTGGAGTCATATCTTTGTTGTTTCTTTTCCATATATAAAAAGGTTTCTTATTTTGTTATTTAAGAAAAATTATACTTCGATTATTTCTATTTGAACAATTGGAGCTTTTATTACTTCGCTTCCTAATGTTATAACATCTCCTTCTTGTAAAGGAACCATACTTCCGCCTTTAAATAAAGTTATTCGAGAGTTATTTTGTCGTTGTATATATGAACCGTTTGTTGAAAAATCCAGCCATTTCCATTCTCTTTTTTGATATTGAAGAGCTGCATGATTTGCCGAAATATGATCATGATCAAATACTATTGAATTTCCTTTTTCGCGGCTTAATGGACTGTGTCTTCCTATTAAAACAGGATTTTTTTTGTCTTTTATTTCTATTGTATTTTTATTAATGAATTTTATAACTCTTTTTAAGATTTTTTTGAGTTTTTCATGTGTTTCAGAATCATTTTCCCTGAACCATTGTCCTTGAATTTTTTGTATTCTTAATACCATTTTTTTTAATAAAAATAATTAATATTTATAATTGTTTTGATTTTACCGGCTCTGTCCTAAATGTAGGTTAGCAGCTTTAGTCAAATTCTATTTATTGAAGTATTGGGCTGACAAGAGGGTTGCCTCCCTCGGAGAATGTCAGCAATAGTGGACATTATTATGAATTTGAAGCTGCTAACCCGAGCTTTTA
>JAHWHW010000024.1 GCA_019322995.1 Candidatus Woesearchaeota archaeon
TACTAAGAAAAAAATTAGTAAGTGTTCAAGAAAAAGAACAAATCGGCAAAGTAATAGAAAAAATGCACAGGCAAAAAGCAGACAAAATACCTATTATTGATAAATTAGGTAAACTATCAGGAATAGTAACAATAAACGACATAATGAAATACTTTCACAGATGGCCAATCAAATCCCAAAAATTAAAGGGAGGAAAAAAATCAGGAAATCCCTGCAGAGACACAGGAGAAAGCCAGGACATGCTAAAAGCACCAATAAGAAACCTTATGATACCTGCAAGGATGTGCTATACTGCAAGTCTAAAAACTGCAGTCACACTAATAATAGACATGATGATAAAAGAAAACATAAGCAGTGTAATAATACAGGAAAAACAAATGCCCCTAGGAATAATAACTGCAAAAGATATTTTGGAGGAATATTCAAGATGAGCTTAAAAGTAGGAGATTCTGCACCTGAAGCAAGAATATACAAATGCAGCAGATGCGGAAACCTAAAAGCATTTTTACAAAACGAAAATGCTTCGCCATGCGATATATGCGCTGCAGAAGGAAAAAGCAATACCTGGATTAAAACAAGCAAAAGAATATTCACAGTAGCAAAAAACATAAACAAAGAATTTGAGAAAAAAAGAACAATAACACAAAAAATCTCTGACTGGATAACTGAATTCTGTGGAAGCATGGTTTTTGTTTACATTCACAGTATATGGTTTGCACTATGGATAATACTAAATGTCAGTCTATTTGCAGTATTTGGATTATTTGATCCATTTCCATATGGATTATTAACAATGATAGTATCACTAGAAGCAATACTTCTTTCCACTTTTATTCTAATAAGCCAAAACAGACAGGCGCAAAAATCAGACATGAGAGCAGAAATGGACTACAGAATAAACCTTAAAGCTGAAAAAGAAATAGCAGAAATACTAGCACGACTTAAAAATGTAGAAAGAAAAGTCAATCACAAGAAAAAAACAAAATAAAATGTATGATATTATAACAATAGGAAGTGCATCCTTAGATGCATTTATCGGAACATATTCTAAAAAGTTTAAAATACTTCACAGAGCAGTTGAAGACGATGTATGTCTTCCAATCGGCTCTAAAATCTTAATTAAAAAACTCGAATATGACACAGGAGGAGGAGGAACAAACTCAGCAGTTGCCTTTTCAAGACTAGGATTTAAAACCGGCTGGATAGGAAAAATAGGCAATGATGTAAACAGCAAACATATTCTTAATGAAATGCAAAAAGAAAAAGTTGTTTTTTTAGGGAAAAAAATTTCAGGAGGAACAGGATTTTCAGTAATACTTATAGGAATACAAAAAAACAGAACAATACTTGCTTACAAAGGAATAAATGATTCATTAAAATGGACTGATATAAAAAATAAAAGAGCAAGATGGTATTATATCGGCTCAATGCTAAATGAAAGCTTTAAAACTGCAGAGAAACTTGCAGAATATGCAAAAAAAGAAAGAATACCATATACATTTAATCCTTCAACTTATCTTGCAAAAAAAGGCATTTCATCACTATCAAAAATAATCAAAGGATGCCCTATTTTAGTTCTTAACAAAGAAGAGGCAGGACTTTTAAGCAAACAAAAAAACATTAATTTAATGCTGAAAAAACTAAAACAAAACACAGGAATAGTAGTAATAACAGACGGAGCAAAAGGAGCATCTGCTTATGATGGATTAATAAAATACACTTTAAAACCAAGAAAAACAAAAGTAATTGAAACAACAGGCGCAGGAGATGCATTTGCATCCGGCTTTACAGCAGGAATTCTCTTAAAACAAAACATTTCTTATGCAATGCAAATGGGATATGCTCAAGCAAGCTCTGTAATAAGTTATTTAGGAGCTAAAAGAAAACTATTAAACAGAATACAGGCAGAAAAAATAATAAGAAAAAAACCCTGCAGGATTTTAAAGAAAAAAATATGAAAAAATTAACAGTTAAAGGAAAATATTTCATGCTGGCCCTAGATCAAAGAGGGTCTTTTAGGCGAATGCTTAAAACTTCCACCAAAAAAAAAATTATATCTGTTAAAAAAGACATTCTAGAAACAATAGGAAAACATTCAAGCGCAATATTATTAGACCCAGTATATGGAAAAAAACTTGCAAAAAATGTTAAAAAACCTCTTTTATTTTGCATGGAAAAAAGCGGATATGAAAAATACAAAGGATACCGCAAGACAAAATTACAGCCAAACTGGAATGTTAAAAAAGCAAAAAAATCAGGAGCAGATGCAATAAAACTAAATCTTTTTTACAATCCAAATGCGCCTGAAAAAATATTAGAACACCAAAAAAAAATCGTTTTAAAAATAGGAAAATCCTGCAAAACAAATAAAATCCCTTTTTTACTTGAAATATTAACTTATAACTGTAATAAATCAACATCAATAATTAAAAGTGTTCTTGAATTTAAACAATCAAAATATAATGTTGCGGTATTTAAGCTGGAATATCCTGGAAATCTCAAAACCTGCAAAAAAATTACAAAAATTCTTAGCAAAATACCATGGGTATTACTTTCAGCAGGAAAACCAATGAAAACATTCAGTTCAGGATTAAAAATTGCAATGAAAGGAGGATGCAGTGGTTTTTTAGCAGGCAGAGCAATATGGCAAAAAGGACTAAAAACAAAGAAAAAACGCGAATGGTTTGAAAAAAAAGGAGTAAAAAATATAAAGGAGTTAATAAGCATAGTAAGAAAATGAAAATTATACTAGGAGCAGACCATGCAGGATACAAATTAAAAGAAATAATTAAAAAATTCCTAATCAAAAAGAAAATTGAATTTGAAGACACAGGAACCAATTCAACAGAACCTGTGGATTATCCAGACTATGCAAAAAAAGTCGCAAGAAAAATCCAAAAAAATAAAAATAACCGCGGAATACTTGTGTGCGGCTCTGGAACAGGAATGTGCATAGCAGCAAACAGATTTAAAAAAATAAGAGCAGTCTTGGCATATGATGAATACAGCGCTAAAATGTCAAGAAAAGACAATGATTCAAATATTTTATGTTTAAGAGGCAGAAAATTTAATCCTAAAAAAGCAAAAAAACTGGTGAACATATGGCTAAAAGAAAAGTTCTCAAACAAAAAAAGACACAAAAGAAGAATAAGAAAACTGTAGAAATAATACCTGCAATACTAGTGCACACAAAAGCAGAACTAAAAGAAAAACTTAAAAAAGTGGAAAAACTAGTTAAAACAGTCCAAATAGACATAGCAGACGGTTTTTTTGTTCCAAACACAACAATACAAGCAGCACAATTCAGACATATAAAAGTAAAACCAAAACTAGAAATTCACCTAATGGTAAAAAATCCTATAAAATACATTGTAGACTATTCAAAAATAGGAGCATACCGCATAATTTTCCACTATGAAAGCTGCAAAGACGACAAAGAAGTGGAAAGATTAATTGACATAATAAAATTCAAAAAAATAAAAACAGGAATAGCAATATCCCCTCAAACACCTGCAAGCAAAATCAAAAAATTTCTAGATAAAATAGAAGTAGTACAAGTAATGCCTATATATCCTGGATTTGCAGGACAGCGATTCATGTCTTCACAGCTTGCAAAAGTCAGACAAATACGCAAATGGAACAAAAAAACAGCAATACAAATAGACGGGGGCGTACATCCAGGAACTGCCAGCAAATGCGTGCATGCAGGAGCAACAAGACTTGCAGCAGGAAGCTATCTTTGGAAATCTGAAAACATTAAAAAAGCAATTATGGAACTAAAAAAGGATGCAAAATTATGAAACAATAATCATTGGAACAGGACCTGCAGGACTAAGCGCAGCAATATATACTTCTAGAGCAAACATAAAAACAATAATAATAGGAAAACAACAAGAAAGCCAGTTATGGAAAGTTCAAGCCATTGAAAACTACTTTGGAATAGAATCAAAGCAGGGAAAAAATCTCTTGGTAAAAGGAATAGAACAAGCAATGAAATTCGGAGCTCATATTAAAGAAGCAGAAGCAGTAAATATAAAACAAAAAGAAAACAAATTCACAGTAAAAATATCAACAGGAGAAAAATTCACAGGAAAAACACTAATTCTTGCAACAGGAATGCCGATAAAATCATCAGGAATAAAAAACGAAGAAAAACTTACAGGCAAAGGAGTTCATTACTGCGTTGTATGCGACGGATTTTTTTACAAAGATAAAAAAGTTGCAGTAATTGGAGATTCAAACTATGCTGCAGAACAAGCAATTGAATTATTGATATATACCAAAGATGTTTCAATTATTTCAAACGGCAAAGAATTTAAACTAGACCAAAAATACAAAAAAATTCTTGAACAAAACAAAATAGAATTAATACCTAACAAAATTATTTCATTTGAAGGCACAAAAAAACTTGAAAAACTAAAAACAAAACAAGGAAATCTTAAATTTGACGGAGTCTTTATGGCACTTGGCTCTGCAGGAGCAATTGACTTTGCAAAAAGATTCGGAATACAAACAAAAGCAAACACAATTATTGTAGATAGAAATGGAAGAACAAATATTCCAGGAATATATGCTGCAGGAACATGCACAGGAGGAATATCCCAAGTAACTGCATGCACAGGACAAGGATGTGAAGCAGCAATAAGTGTTATTAAACAATTAAAAGGAAAAAAAGCTTATACAGATTATGGGAGCAAGAAATAAATTCTAAACCTCAGCAATCATTAAAGGACTGTTTGGATTAATGCTGTCATCAGGATAAGATTCCAAAGTCATCATAATTTTATCAAAATCAATATCTATACTTGTGCTTGTGAAATCCAATTGACCAATTCCCTGAGGCAAAATCTTAAAACCGCCTAAATCAAAATACTCATCTATATCTGAATTAATCAACCATACATGATACATGTCATTTCCCTTAGTAGGAGGAAGATTTTCACAAAAATAATAAAAATGAAACAAAGGAAAACGAGACTTAGGCTGCAGCAAATACTTAGCATAACAACTTCCAGAAACAGAATAATCAACAATTCTCATATCTGCATAATCATGGTAACGAACACTTGAAGAAACTTCTCCAGTAAAAGTAGAATTAACCATAACAATAAATAAAAAAATTCCGCCAAACAAAACCAACAATGCAAATTTTGAATTCATCTTAAGTCAAAGTATAACCATACATTTTGTCTGTTGTACCAAACTCTCTTTCATAGAAATAATTAGGCTTAGGAATCCTTGCCTGCAAAACAACCTCTTCAGGCCTAGGATCATAATCAGGATAAGGCTCCTCAGTAATAAAAACATAATCATATTCATCAATATACTGGTCAGTGTGCCACTCAAGAACACCTGTTCCAAAACCAACAGTTCTAAAAGTTCCTAAACTCAAAGCATAACCAGACTCCTCATCAAACAACCAAGCTTCACAAGCCATACCAGAACGAGCAGACATTGGCAAATCCTTAACACTAATATAAACCTGGCTCTTAGGCATTACCTTACTTTTTGCAGATAAAATATGTGCAGTTCCCTCAGGAAAAATAGGATTCATACCTCTTTCAAAATCAGTTAAATCACCGCCCTCAATAGGCTTAAGATAAGCATGAACATTTAACCTATAATAATTAATAACCCTTGGGTCATAATGAGAATACATATACTGACCATATTTTACAGGCTGTTTAACACTAGATTCATAATTGCCAAAAATAGACGGAGTACTGCTCTTGTAAATACCATCTGCAGCAAAAACAAAACCAACTAGCAAAATTAAGGTTAAAACCGGCAATAATATTTTTAATCTAACCATTGTGTTTTAAAAGGCATATGAGAAACATCTCTTGCCACAGTTCTTGTTTGAGGAATTTCACCAGCAAGCACAGGAGTGCCAGGATGCAAATCAAAATCAGGAAAAGGCTCAATAGTAACAACAAATGAATCATAAATAAATGCAGACATAGA
>JAHWHW010000025.1 GCA_019322995.1 Candidatus Woesearchaeota archaeon
CAAAAAAGAAACGCTCTAAAACCAAAAAAAAGAAAACAAAAAAACCTAAAAAGAAACAAAAAAAAACCAAAAAACCAGCAGTAAAAAGAAAATACACTTCAACTAAAAAAAAGATTTCTAGAAAAAAAAGAACACCAAAAACACCAAAGCCAAAAAAAATAGAAAAAATAGACGCTTTGGCATTAATTCCAGTAGATGATGAAGAAGAAGAACCAGAAAAAGAAAAAGAAAACTCTTATCCGGGAGTAGAAGAATTCACTGTAAAAGATGAAGATGAAGACTTGGATGAAGAAGAAAACTCTGAATATGAATACGACACATATCAAGAAGAAGAATACTAGTCACTACTAAAGGATACTCAACCATAGAAAAGCTTAAATAATAGTATAGGATTTCTAGCAATATCAAAGAGGTTGGGGGATAATTTGACCTATAGAAAGGAAATCAAAAATAAGAATAGTTTTCTTGGTAAAATAATAGATAAATATATTATTGAAAAACCTTCTAGTGTTGTGAAAAAAGGTGCTTTATACACAGGACTGGGAATAGGATTTTTATTAGGCGGAAATTATGCAAATGCACAGGAAGCAACTAAAATAGAAGAAACACAATCCCTTGTAATCAGAATAAAAATATACTCATCTAAAATTGATGAATATCAATCTAAAGGAAAAAAACAAGAAGCAGAAACACAACTAAAACGAATGCAAAATGATTTATCACAGTCTAAATCTAATCTAGAAGAAGCACTAAAAGTTTACAGCCTGGTTAATGAAAAAGTAGATAAAACAACTATAGCAAGATATATACTAAATACTAAATTAAAAGCGCCAAAAGACGAAAAACAAAAGAAAAAATATGTAAGTAATCTAAAAGCACTAGCAATTAAACTATATTTCCAGGGAATGAGTTCAAAAGGAATAGAAAAAATAGAATTATTATGTGCAGAACTAGCAGTAAACAAAGAACTTGCAAAACAAGAAGGAGGAGTTTATACTTCTAAAGTAAAAAGAACAGAAGCATCATTTAAATCATTGTATAACTCTTTGGATGAAAAAACAAAAGAAAAATTAGATAATTTAACACTAAAATACGATTCAATTCTAGGACTTTACAAGCCAAAACAATTGCAAGTAGATATAGAACCTGCAAAAGAACCTGTAAAGCAAGAAAAACCAGTTGTTGAACCTAAAAAAGTTAAACCAGAAGAGCCAAAAAAAGTCAAGCCAATTGTTGAACCTAAAAAAGTCAAGCCAAAAGAGCCAAAAAAAGTCAAGCCAATTGTTGAACCTAAAAAAGTCAAGTCAGAAGAGCCTAAAAAAGTCAAGCCAATTGTTGAACCAAAAAAAGTCAAGCCAAAAAGAACTACTAAAAAAACAACAAAGAAAAAAACACCAGTAAAAAAAACAACTAAAAAAAGAACACCACCTAAAAGATCACCAATAAAAAGAACAACAAAGAAAAAAACACCAGTAAAAAAACCATTGCCAACAAAAGAACAACTGGAATCAAGAGCAATGCATTATCTTGATGAAACCTACAAGCACGAAGACATAAATAAACTAATAGAACTTGAAAGAAAAGCATTATTACTATACAAACATGCAGAATCAAAAAGCAAAAAAATAGAATTTAAACAAGAAATCACACAGCTTCAAAACAGCTTAATGGAAAAATACGGAGACATACTTGTTTTTGAAGAAGATAAAAACAAATTCGACAGAACATTTGAATCTGCAAGAAGAACACTAGATCCAAAACAAACAAAACAACTGGAAGAAAGATTAAAATACTCAGAACTGCGCAAAAAAAGAGGAACAGACAAAATAAAAAACCAAATACAAATAGAAATAAAAGGCGGAGAAAACGTAACCACAAAAACAGCCAACCAAAAATTAAGATTTGCAAAACAAGAAATAGGAGAAATTCTTCAGCAGCACAAACAACAAACAATAGAAACAAATTTAGATGAAAAAGAACAGACAACAATAAATCTAGGATATCTCGACACAAGAATAAAAAAAATAAATACTTTTATAGAATTATCAGGCGGACAGGAACAAACAATAACTGAAAGCAGAGATTATCACAAACCTTTCAGCGAAACACATGAATCTGATGCAGAAACAAAATACAGAACAAAAATAACAAGTCAACATGGAGGGGCAAAAACACAGATAAACCTAAACGATATTGCTCCGGCAATAATAACAATGGGGGGCAGTTATAATAAAAAAATAATCTACACAAAACAAAAAACACAAGAAGAAATTGAAAACTTAAATAATCAAAACGGAGATTATCCTGAAGAAACAATAACAGAAGCAACTGACACAATAAGACAAAAGATAGTCTTTGCAGGAGCAGGATACAAAAAAAACAATTTTACTGTTACTGGAAAAATAGGGGCAAAAACAACAATTGAAAGATTTGGACAAGGTACTCAAAGAACAAAAAGAAATGCAAATGAAATATTTGGAGCATTAGAAACAAAAGTAATGCTGAGCAAAAATTTCGGATTGGGTGGAATAATAATACGCGGATGGATGCATGACGAGTTTTATCCAGCAAATGTCAATGAAGATTTTGAGCCAAGTAAAGAAAACAATATATTTATAACCCCTAGAGGAGGGGCAGCAGGTGTTCTAAGCATACCAGGACCAGTCCAGCTAAATGTCTTTGCAAAATACTTAAAAACAGAAGACATAGAAAAAACAGGAGGAGGAATACTATTCACAACAGGAAAAAATAATGAAGCAGCAAACAAACTGCTGGATATACTAATGCAGGAAACAGAAGCAGACTTAGGCATATCCTCAGTTTATAATGGAGGAATTACAGAATTAATCAAAGCCAATAATCTTTCATTATTTTCAGCAATGACAGAAAACGGAAACAAATGGGGATTTGGAATTGGAGCAAGAGCAGACGAATGGAATATTCCAAGACAAATGAATGCATGGGCAGCACAATTATCAGCAGCACTAGAAACACCAATAGGTACATTTTTTACGCAATATTACATGAAAAGAACACCAACAACAAATATAACAGACTGCAGAATAGGATATACTCTGCCTGACAAAAACCTAAATCTGGAATTAATAATAAAACAGATAAAAGACAAAAACCAAAAGCACATGACAAATGAAATGGGCTTTGGAATCGCAATTTCATTTTAAAAAGAAGAGTTAGATAAAAATGAGACGAAATCAAGAAAGATTTCGCCAAATCACAAACTCAAAACAGTTTGCGATTAAAGCGAAACAAGGTGTTATTGTATTAATGTTTTTTTTACTTGCAGGAATAGCTTATGCAGACTTCTCTCCAATAATAAGCTTAACAGCTCCAACAGGAACAACAGTAGAAACTACTGTTCACTTTAACATGCGTGCAACAGACCTGATAGATCCTCCAATGATAGCAGGAATAAAACAAATAAAACTATATGAAGACGGAAACCTAATAGATACATATAACTGCCAAGGAAAAACAATATGCACTCATTCAAAAGCAGTAATCCATCTAACCCCTGGAAACAAAACATACTATGCCAAAGCAAAAGACAATGGAGACAATGAAGCCAAATCACCAAATATTTTAATAACATTTTTAGGACCAAACCTTCCTCCAGAAATAAAAACAATTCCAGAACAAAACCTAAAAGAAGACTCAGGAAATCATTTACATCTACTAGATTTATGGAATTATACATCAGATGACAGAATAGCAAATGAAAACCTTACTTATACAATATTTTCACAGGAAAACACAACTATTGTTTCTTGTGAAATAGAAAACAACAGATATTTCAATTGCTCATTGCCAACACTAAATGCATTTGGTAGCTCAATTGTAACAATACAAGTTTCAGACGGGCAATTGCAGGATAAAGAAAACATAACTGTAAATATAGAATCAGTAAACGACGCTCCATGGCTAAATGCAACACTGCCAAACTCATCATCACCAATAGTATTTCCAGAAGACATGTACAATGATTCAATAAATTTGAGTTATTATTTCAAAGACATTGAAACTTCATATCTTGATTATTCATTCATTCCATACAATAAAAACCTTACAATAACTGAAACAGCAGGAATAATGAATATAACTTCTCTGCCAAACTATTACGGCTTATCTTCTTTGCTGATAATTGCTTCTGACAAAGAAAACTCAACAAACGCAACAATATATGTAATGGTAAGTCCTGTAAATGACGCGCCAGAATTCAATCCTTTGCTTGAAAATCAAACATCAATATTTAATGTAAGTTTTGAATATGATATAAATGCAACTGATGTAGACCTTGGAAGCATATTGAATTATTATGACAATAGTTCATTTTTTACAATCAATAAAACCACAGGAACAATAAAATTCAAACCATTAAATCTAGGAAACCATTCAATTCAAATTATAGTCTGCGATGATTCAGGAGCTTTGAATAACTGCACAAACAGCACTTTTGAATTAGAAGTAAAATACATGCCTGTTCCAGGATTTACAAATGTAACACCATTTAATGCAACATATTCTGAAAATGCATTGTATACCTTTTTTGCAGAAATAATTCCATACTCTACAATAGACAAAGTAATATTTGCTTTTAATACTCTTTTTAGCGGGGGCGGAGGACCAGCAACACATTTTAGTGCAAATACTTACACAGTAAATACAACAAATCTTAAAGCAGGAAATTATACTTATCAATGGCAAGCAAATTATACAAACGGACTTGAAAACAAATCACAAATATATAATTTTATAGTTTTGCCAGCAGATCCAGGCATGAATATATCAATGATAAACCCAGTAGAATACGGAGAAAATGCTCATGTAAACTGCACAGTGCAAACACAGCAGGGAATAACAAATCTATATGTTGATGGCGTTCCATGGTTTAGTAATTATTATAACACAGAAAACATGACTGGAGGAATGCACAATTTCACATGTGTTTTTGGAAGCTCTGCAAATTATACTAGTCAGACAAAATCAGTTCTTTTAAATGTAACTGAAAGAAACATAACAATAACATTAAATGCACCAACATCTGTTCCTTATGGAAGCATAACAAATGTAAGCTGTTACAGTGATTATCCTCCTGCAGGACCAGCTTTATTAAGAAATAATTCAGTAGTAAACAGCCCAGACAATGACACTTTGCCAGCAGGAATTTATAATTATTCATGCTATCTTCCAGGACACCTTCAAAACTGGGGTTCACAAGAGAAATCAGCAATAGTAACAATAGAAAAAGCAATTCCAGAAATAAATCTTTCATTAAATGGAAGCGTCAATCAAGACTTATATGTTGCTCTTAATGGAAGCAGTATCCAAATAAATTCTTCAATTAATATTCCAGGTGCATTAATGGGCTTAAATGCAACAGGACCTCCAGGAAGTTTTGTTGTAGCTATGCCTCCAGGATTTGATTTAACACTGCCTTTGCCAGGAATATATACCTTTATATTAACATATAATGGCTCACAAAATTATACATCATCTTCAAGAACACAATATGTATATGTAGGAGAAATATTTCACAAAACAAACATAACACCAAGCACTGGAACACATTTAAACAAATCCTATGTAAATATTTCACTAAACACAAACCAAAATACAACATGCAAATGGTCTGAAAACAATATTGGATATTCTTCAATGGCAAACACATTTACAACAACAGGTGCAATGAATCATAAAACACAAGTGACCGGATTAGAATTGGGAAGCAAAACAATTTATATAGCATGTGCAGATGACACAGCAACAAACACTCCATTAACATATATTGTGGACAACATAATTGAGCAAGGATCCACAGTAGATACAACATCAACAGCATTCAGAGCAATACTATACTCTACAACAGTTTTTGACAACAGTATTT
>JAHWHW010000026.1 GCA_019322995.1 Candidatus Woesearchaeota archaeon
GAATTCCTATTACTGATTTAATCATCGCAAGCATAGCTATTGATAATGATTTAAATCTAGTAACTCTAGATAATCATTTTAACAGAATTCCTGGTTTAAATGTTTTGTATATTGGGAAGTGAGTTAAAATTCAATCAACAGTGAACAATTCATTATCTCCATCAACATCAAATAATCCTAATCTTGCTCCTGCATCAAGCCAGCCATGAGCATAATTAAGTGCTGCAAATGCTGTAACTATGTCGCCTTTTTCCTTAAAATGCTTTGCATCAGAAAAATATCGCTTGGCCATGTCTAAAAAGTCTTCTGCTTGAGATTTCCAATTAATTTTTTGCTCAGAATTAATTTTAACCTTATCAATAGCTCTTGATGTTACATCAAAATACTTTGATAGTTTTTTTTCTGTAATTTCTGCATTCATGCTGCTGTTCTTTTCTGCACTTCTCTTGGCAAAGGCCTTTTAACAGTCAAAGGAAGCGCATTTTTTTCTAACTCCATTTTTGCTATAGTTATAGGATTAAAATGCATTTCTTCCAGCTGTTTTTCATTTATTTTAAGCATAAACGGTGCTCCAGAAGCTATCTGCAATGCTCTTGAGCCAAGCATTCGCGCAATCTCAAATTTGGTGTATTTTTCCTGCTCCATAATATTCACCTTAAATTTTCTTTCTTAACTCCTTAGACTTGTCTTGTGCTATACCTACCATAGTGTCAATTTCAGTTATACTTAAAGGTTCGCTTCCGCCTTTTTGCACAGCACAAATCTTATTATCTGCAGTGATTGCTACTGTAAGCCGTGCATCCAGCTGTTCTTCTTCTTCTGGAAGAGGGTCAACAATAAAAAATTCCCCTATCTTTAAAACAGTCACTTCAATAGGCTCTTTTTGAAGAGGCAGTTTTTCCTTGGTTTTTTCGTCATAATTAATAATTCCTTCTTCAGTCAGTTTAGGAAACACTGCGTTTTTAAGAGCAGTAATAGCTGCAAGAGAACCTGCATCAAATAAATTGCCAGAAGCATTTAAAGGAACCAAGTCAATCATTACTGACCAGACTTTTTCACCTTTTTCAAGACATAATTTTTCCTGATCAATTGCTTTACTTTCCCTAATTCCCCTGTCAACAACTCTTGACAACTCAATTGCCTGCTCACCAGGAGGCCCTGATTCAAATTCAGGATTAGACATTGGCCTAAGTTCTGCATTAACCATAAGATTTCCTTTATCAGGAGTATCTGGATAAGGAGTTTCTAAAGCCATTTTAACTCCAGCAATAATTTCAGTATCACCTATAGTTACCTTAGCACTACCTTCAGCACCATGAACAAATCCAGGCTCAACTTTTACTTCCCTGTATTCAAGCAATTTTCTTCCGTCATATCTAACTCCTTTTTTAAGAGCTTTAAGTATGTGTTCTTTTTTGTCTTTAGTCATTTTGATTTCACCTTTTCTGTTTTGTTTGCTGTGCTATACTTTTGTTTAAGCGCCTTTTTCTGAATTTCATAAATTTCAAGACATTTTTTCTTTCCAACCTCAAGCGCTTTTTTCAAGTCTTCTCTGGTTATTTCTCCATCAATCTGCAATAATGAAATCTTGTCCATTGACGGAATATAAGCAATAGGAATATCTGTTGCTCCTAGTTCACAGTCTTCTTTGCCGTTAATGTCTACTAATAATTCTCCATCAAGCATTCCAACAGACAATGCAATAACAAGATCTTTCATTTCAATGCCAGCATCTGCAAGTGCCATTGCTGCTGCAGTAATTCCAGCACATCTTGTTCCTGCGTCTGTTTCAGTCAGTTCAATAAAAACATCAACAACTGCATTAGGACAATTTTTCAAGTCAATAACAGGATTAATAGCTTTTTGAGTAACCATAGAAATTTCTTTAGACCTTCTTCCTCCACCAGGCCTAACCCTGTCTCCATGGCCTGAAAAAGGCATCATGTTATAATCACATCTTAACAATCCTTTTTTAGGGTCCTGCTTAAATCTTGGATATAAATCTCTAGGTCCATAAACTGCTGCAATAGCAGTAGTTCCGCCAATCTTGAGCATTGCACTTCCTTCTGCATTCTTAATAACCCCAACTTTAGCTGTAATCGGCCTTAATTCTTCATTTTTTCTTCTGTCTACTCTTGTCATTTTATTCACCTTAATTATTATTTTTCTTAACTTCAAGTTTTTTCCCTGTCTTTTTTTCAAGGAATTTCTTGATATTATCAGTAAGCCCTGCAGTGTGCGCTTCTTTTTCGATTTTATTTATTGTTTCCTCTGTTATGACTTCTTTTTCAGGCTCTCCGTCAATCCAAATTCTTCCGTTTTGTCCAACAAGAATATTGCATTCTGTTGCTTGTTTAATCATAGTAACCATGCTTCCTTCTTTTCCAATAACCCTTGGAACTTTATGAGGATTAATATTTATGATTCTACCTCCTCGAAGCTTTCTAAGTCCAGGACCTCTCATTGTAACATCAATAAGTTTTTGTGATGTGACATTAGTGATTTGGGTAAGAACATAATCTCCTAATCCAAAATACTGTGTTAAATCTGCACCTTTAGCTATATAATCTGAAGTAGCATCTTTTAAACCTAAAACTGCTGAATAAGCACTTCTTGTATCAACTCTCCAGCCTGACATCATTATATCAATTACTTTAGCAATTATCTTGTCTCCAACTTTAGGCATGTACGCCCCTGACAAAGGAATAAGTTTGATAACTTTTTTATCAATGCTAATCATTCCTAATCTTTTTGCTTTAATTGTTTTTCCGTCCCTATAAGTCCCCCTGCTTGGAAGAAAACCCATTCCTTCAGCAAGTGTTTCTCCAGGAACCACAATGTTTCTGTTTTTTACTTTAAGTGTTTCCATTTTTTATCATCTCCGTAAATATTATCTTACTTGTTTAACCTCTGCACTAATTGTTCCGTGCGTTATATTATTAAGTTTATCATAAAGTTCCTGTTCCATTCCTCCTGGAATTTCTACAAGACCTGTCCATGATCCATCATTATTCCAGGATTCTTTTAATATTTTTCCCAGTTGCTTAATTGATGGATAACATTTTCCTGCATGCTGGGCAGGAATTGTCAATTGAATATCTTTTTTAACAAATTTTATTGGAATAATCGGAAGAATCTTTTTTAGTATTGACTGAACCTGCTCTTCTGCTGACTTATACTCATCAATTTTAATTTTAGCTTCATCAATAGCGGCCTCAACCCTTGTCAATGGGTGAGGGGCTTTTGTTCTTGGATCTACTCCATTACAATGTATTATATTAATTATTCTTTGTTTCTTTTTTTTAACTTGTGCGTTTCTGTATTCTGATGTTACCTGAACTTCTCCTTCTTGAATTATTTTTTTTGCTGCTTCATTAACATCATTTGTTCCGAATATTGTTTTAAGCCTGTTTTCAGGAGCACTCATTCCTTTTTTAGCGTCAGAGAAAATTTTAGGATATACAAGAACATCCCTTATATCCCCCATGCCTTTTTTAAAATCCATTGCCTTGTCTGGATTAACAACAATTTCAAAGTTGTCTGCTCCTTTTTTCCATTTTGCAAGATTCATTGATTCGCTCATTTTTTATATTCCCTTATAATCAGTTCCAAATACATGATTAATCATTTTTATAATATCAAAATATGTTTCTATCCTGCTCGCGCATTTTTTATATTCATTTGTCGGCGATGCAAAACCTGAAAGCCAGATTGTATTTGAATCTATTTCTTTACGCAGTATCTCAACCAGTTCATCTAATTTTTCATTTGTATCTTCATTCATTTTTTCTTTATCTCTCTAAAAATTTTTTCTATAACTTCTGATTTAATACTGATTAATTTTTTGTCTTCAGTTTTAATGTAAGCAGCTTCAATTCTGTCTACATGAAGATTTTTTTCCAAAATTTTGTATAATGCCTTAATAGACATTTTCAAAGCATCTTCAATAGTCATGGTTTCTTTGTATTCTTTTTCAAAAATTTCCTCTATCTCAGTTTCTCCTTCTCCAATTACTGTAGCTTTATACCTAAAATAAATTCCAGTAGGATCTGTTTCATAAACCTTCGGACCGTCAGTATCAATACCTGCGGCAATAATACTAACACCAAAAGGTCTTAATCCTCCTGATTGCGTGCATATTTGTTTTAAAGAACACATATCTTTTACAATACTAATAGTATCAATTTTAGTTCCATAAGTAACAGTATGCTGTTGAGCTTTTAACTGAGCTCTTTCAATCAAAACTCTTGCATCTGAAAGAATTCCAGAAGCAGTAGCTCCTATATGATCATCTATTTTGAATATTTTTTCTACACTTGCAGGAATTATTAGTTTGTCTACTATTCTTTTGTCTGCAATTAGTAATACTCCATCTTTGCACACTATACCCATAGCAGTACTCCCCTGCTTAACAGTTTTTTTAGCATATTCAACCTGCAAAAGTCTTCCATCTGGAGAAAACATAGTAATTGCACGGTCATATCCCATTAATTGATGAGGCATTGGTTGCATTATATCACGCTCCTTTAATGTGTTTTTCAGCTTTTTTTAATATTCCACTTGCAGCAACAGATTGTATTGCCACAGGCTCTTTTCCAATTTCTTTAATAAGTATTAAAGATGATTTTAGTATTTCCAGCATTTTATGATTTACCTTTATTATTCCTTTTTGTTTTGCTATGCTGAATTTTTCTTTTAAAAGAATAATTCCTGCCTGAGAAGCTCCTTTTTCCCCTGCAAAAGCCAGCATAGAATTCCAAATAGCTTTTGCTATGTCAGATACTTGTTTTACCTTATTTTTTGATATGATTTCAAACACCAAGTATCGTTTTTTCTCTCTTTGACTTGGTTTTAATGGTTTTATTTTCATAACACCTTTTATTAGGTGAGAAGATATAGTCTTTTTTTTCCTCTCTCCTTCCTCGCACTTGTTTTTTGAATTTAAATTCCTTTATAAAGCTTACGGTTTTAGAAGTGGTGGCTCTATATAGTATTATTCATATAAACATAAAAATTACTTTTTCTTTATCTTCAACTTGCTTAATCTTTTTTTTGCTTTTACATTTAGCCTATAGATTTCCCTTGAAAGCCATCCCTGAACAAGCTCTTTTTCAATCCTTTTATAATGAGGAAGAACCTTGTTATAATAACCAACAAAAGCATGTTTTTTACTGCCCAAACTAATCTGCCAATGAACTAGCTTAAGTTTCATGAATAAATTAAAATGATCTGAAAATTTCATTAAAACAATAATAATTATTATTACCATTATTATACCCAAGCCTAATCCTATAATTAAATAAATTAAGTTGACTGGATGAATCCCAATAACTGGATAAGGATACTGAATTTCAGCAGGGTAAATTACTTCGCACGGTTTGCATCTTCCACCGCAGTCAGTTCTTTCTTCTGAAAAATCCTTTTTATTATTAAAACAATGAGCAGGTGTGCATGCTCTTTGTTCAATTGGCTTGTAAACTTTAGCTCCGCATTTGTTCCAATCAGTACATGCTCTTTTTTGCTGTCCTTTAGGTGTGCATGATGTCCAATCTGTGCAATGCCAGTCTTCTGTACAATTTCTTTTAGGAGGAACAATTATCCCGCCAGGTCTGCCCCCTCCTCCTCCACCGCCAGGAGTTGTTGGAGGAACTACTGTAGGACATGTAAACTTAACAAAAGTATCTTCAACCCAAGAACTACATCCGCCTTTTGTATCACAAGTTCTAACTCTCCAATGAACCAAGAGAGTTCCACTTAAAGCCTGAGTAAGTCCAGATGAAGCAGGAGAAACAACAGCTTCATTTTCATATTGAAATTCATCATA
>JAHWHW010000027.1 GCA_019322995.1 Candidatus Woesearchaeota archaeon
GAACTGTATCTGACGAAGAGGTTTTAACTGTTAAAAAAATTCTAAAACTAAAGGGAAATATCAAAAAATCAGACCTTGGAAAAAAACTAGATAATCTTGAAAAAAATTATCCTGGTTCTAAATTTGGATTGTTTAAAAGTCTGCAATAATAATATTACTTTATCAATTCATATTTTTTAAGTATTTTTTTAAGGTCTTCGAATTCTGCTGATTCCTTAAATTCTTTTCTGTCTTCTTCAGGAAGTTTTTTTATAGCTATTAAAGCTATTTTTGATATAGCTTGAAGATCTTTTTGCATCATTTCTTTTGCAACGATTTCTTTTATCTTGGTTTCTTGTTCTTCCTCGCTTATTGAATATTTTTTTCCTGAAGAGAATTTTTTAATTTGATCTTTTATAAATTCCCATACATTTTTTGATTTATCTGATTCTACTATTTCAACCGGACTTTTTGTTTCTGTTTTTTTGTTTTGTTCTTCATATGTCTCTATTTCTGCAGGCATGCTTACATTTACTGGGGGTGGAGTCGGTTTTGGAATTAATCCTTTCAGCCACCCGATTATGTCAGGAATTTCTGCTTTTTTTCTTCTGGACAAGTAAGTGCCAAGTTCTTTGTCAAATTCGTTTTTAGCCATCTTAAATAAAAAAAATGTGTTTCATTTATATAGTTTTGTGTTTTTTTATTAATAAAAGAAAAAAATAATTATCTATTTATTTGAGCAAGTATTTCCTGCGCTCTTTTTTGTCTGGCAGAAATTATTGAGTCTATTTCTCCTGCCTGTCCGGAAGTTGTCATTTTTCCTGCACCGCCCAAAGTATAAGGGTTTTCTTTTAGTGCAAAAGGTTCTTGGTATCCTGTTTCTATTGCTTTTCCTGCAGTTAATGTTTTTCCTGCTCCTCCCAAGGCATATGGATTTGCTCCTTTTGGTGATTGTTCTGGCATTCCTGTTACTGCACCTATTGCTTGGCTGTGTCTTTGTGCTATTGCTACTTGTTCTTCAGCGTGTAAGTAATCCCTTGTCAGACCGCTTGTTTCCGGATTATATGGTCTTGTTTCTCCTGGCATTAATGGCGGAAATTTGCCTTCAAAAAGAGGCTCTGCATTTAATTCTTCACCTGGAAGTATTGCCTGTCCTGTTGGTGTTTTTTCATAATTAGATTTAAATTCCTTTTTTTCTCCGCTTCGATCTATTTTCATTTTTAGTTTTTTTGCAAGTGGATGTTCTTTTGAATAACCTTTTTTTTGTTTGCTTTGTTCATTTATGTTTATAATTACTAAGTTCCCTGTTGGTCCTAGCACTGATGGTGTTTTTCTTCTGAAAATTGAGAATCTGTTCATATCTGATTGTGATGTTTGTGAAGAAGAATGTGCTTGTGTTCCAAATTCAAGGTCTGATTGAAAGCTTTGTCTTCTTTGATAAGGTATTGCTTTTCTTGAATCTTCTGCTGTTTCATCTGTTCCTTCTGAACTCCATGCTTTTCTTGGAACATTTACTATTGTTTCTCCTGTTGTTAGGCTTCTCATTACTCCTTTTGCGTCCATCACAGTATTTATTTTTATGTTTCTCGACGGCAGCTGGTCTACTGTCAGCGGAGCTTGATATATTGCTGCTGCACTGCAGCTAAAAAGTATTATTATTACAAAAAACAATATTGTTTTTTTCATTTTTTTATCACCTTTTTTTGTTTTTAGGATCTTGTTGAATAAAATGCCTCTTCTGGAGGTATTTCATCCTTTGATCTGTGTATTACATCTATATCTCTCACTGTTCCTGCAGTCAGGTCTGAATAAGTCATTCTTGTTGAAGGATATTCTCCTATTTGTTTTTCTATTCTTACTGGAAGTCCTATATTTATGTCGTAGTAAATTCTTATTTCTCCTTGTTCTGTTTTATATGTTGCTCTTGAAGTTTGTTTTTCTTCAACATAATATTTTCTTTCTTCAAATAAATCAGGCTGTTTTATTGCGTATTCATATAACCATTCATCAGGTGTTTTTTCTTTATAATCCGCATAATTTAGTCTTAAAGGAACATCTATTAGACCTTTTGAAAAGCAGTATTTATCTTTTTCACAATAACCTAATGCTTCATTGTTTTTTCTGTTTAAATATATTGTATCTATGTAGAATGATGGATAATAAGTTTCTTTTATTGTTACTTGGCCTATTTTTTTGGGCAGTTCAAGTTTTATTCTTATTCTGTCTCCTTTTATTTTGTTCTGGTTGTGATTGTAAATATATTGATATCCTAATCCTCTGTTTTCATATTTTTTTATGAACTGATAAGTTGGGGTATCAGGTTCTATTTCTTCTGTAGGTGATTCTATTTTTACTGTTGCAGTTTCTTTTTCTTGTGTTTGTTGTTCTTGTTCAACAGCTGATTCTATTTCCTGAGTTGTAATTTCTTCGATTTTTAGTTCTTCTTCTATTGGTGTTTTTTCAGGTTCTTGTTTTTTTTCTATTTTTACCTGTGATTCTTGTGTTGTTTCCTTGACTGTTTTTCCAGTTATTTTATTTTCAGTTTCATCCAGGTCGCATATTCCATTGGAATCTAAATCAACACAGCACTTATCCCCTATTTTTACCATTGGCGACTCACATGTTTTACTTGAACATGCTATTATGAATATTAATAATACTCCCACCACTAAAAAAATAGAATTTCTCAAAATATTTGATTTCACTTATTATCCCCCCAATCTATTTTTAAAAATTTAAAATAAAAAATTAAAAAAATATTTTATTTATTCCACTAACTGTCCTGTTGGTGCGCTTTCTCCTGCAGCTGGAACTGTTTTTCCTTCTGGTGGAGCTTGTTTGTATTCGTGCGCTACCATTCCTGTTCCTGTGGTAAAATCTGAATATGCATATTCTGTTACATATCCATCTTCATCTACTGTTGCTTTCCATACTAGTCCTGTTTCTGGGTCTATATCTAGCATTGTTGTTTTTCCTTCTTCTACAAATACTATTCCAGTTACTTCTAGCCCTGGTATTTCAAATCTGTATTTTTCTTTTATTTCTGCTGGTTCTTTTCCTAGGAAGGATACTAACCAATCTGTTGGTGTTTTTTCATAATACGCACTATATTCTACTGGTATTTCTACATCCCATAACTCAAATCCTGAACATAGAGTTTCTGCTCTTTCATTTAATCCTTCACAATAGGCTGCTGCTTTTCCTGATGATGTATCAAAATATACTACATCAATCCATGGCATTGCTATGTTTTTTGGTCCTACAGGTGCTTCACTTTTTATTTTCTTTTGTACTGCTAGTTCTTTTTTTACTGTTGTTTCATATACTTTGTATGTGTCTTCGCCGTATTTGTAAGTATATCCTCCTTGAGAATCTAGTGCTGCTTTAAATTGTCCCATTAGTGCTTGTCCGCTTACAGGTTGTCCTGGTGCAGGTGTTGTTCCTGCTGATTCATCTGAATCACAAATATTGTTATTATTTTCATCTAAACAGCATTTTTCACCTATCTGCTTGTAGGGAGCTTTGCATTGTCCCATTGCTCCTTCTTGAGGAATGCATCCTACTAATAACACTAGAACAGCTAATATACTTGTTAAAACGATTAGTTTTTTCAACTAAATCACCTCCAAATATAGGGTTTATATAAGGATTAGTTTATAAATTTTGCTTTTTTTAATATAATTAAATGTATATTTTGGGCTGCGTTGAAAATGTAGGTTAGCAGCCTTTAGTCAAATTCTATGTGTTGCATTATTAGGCTGACAAGGGGGTGGTCTCACCCGGGGAAAGTCAGCCATTATTCTTTCTTGCTAGAATTTGAAGCTGCTAATCCGAGCCTTTAGGCGAGTTTTTCAACGCAGCCTGTATATTTTGGCAAGGTTTATATATAAATACTATATATAATAACATAACTTAAAATTGGTGTTTTATGATTAATTCCGATATTGCTAGGATTTTTGATGAAATTGCAGATATCCTGTCTATTAAAAATGTTCAATGGAAGCCTCAGGCTTATAAAAAGGCTTCAAGAGCTATTCGTTCTTTGTCTATTGATTTAAAAAAGATTTATAATGAAAAAGGATTAAAAGGCCTTGATGATATTCCCAGTGTTGGCAAAAATCTTGCTAAAAAAATTGAGGAATTTATCAAAACTGGAAAAATCAAAGAGTATCAAAAGCTTAAAAAGTCTATTCCAAAAGGATTTAAGGAAATTATGAAAATTCCTGGAATGGGTCCTAAAAAGCTTAAGAAAATTTATGATAAACTGAAAATTAAGTCTGTTGATGATTTAAAAAAAGCAATTAAAAAAGGCAGAATAAGTAACTTAGAAGGTTTTGGAAAAAAATCAGAGCAGGATATCTTAAAAAGTCTTGGTCTTTCTTCTTATGCTACAAGTAGAAGACCTTTAAAAAATGTGCTTCCTGTTGCTAAAAAGATTGTTAATACGCTCAAAAGATTAAAGTTTGTTAAAAAAATCGAGATTGCAGGTTCTATCAGAAGGAAAAAACAAACAGTTAGAGATATTGATATTCTTGTGGCATCTTCTAATCCTAAAAAAGTTATGGATGTGTTTGTTTCTATGAAAGATGTTAAAAAAATATTAGCAAAAGGAATAACAAAATCGTCTGTTTTCCTAAAACAAGGTTATGGCTGTGATTTAAGGGTTGTTGATGAAAAAATTTTTGGAGCTGCTTTGTTTTATTTTACAGGCAGCAAGGATTATAACATTAAATGCCGGCAGATTGCAAGGAAAAAAGGCTATAAATTAAATGAATATGGCTTATTTAAGGGAAAAAAATTAATTGCTGGAAAAACAGAAAAAGAGATTTATAAAAAACTCGGATTAAAATATACAAAACCAGAAGAAAGAGGATAAAATGGTTCTTAAGGATATTTTAAAAACAAAAGTTCCAGAAGATATTCAGGCCACCCCTGAATTCAGGATTTTGCTTGCAATAATTAAAAGAAAAAAAATAAAAGGACCTGCAGGTTTACAAACTCATGTTAAGTCTGAGATTAAATTATGCAGGGAATGGATTAAAAAGAATCAAAAACAGTCTAAACAAGGAACCATGCAAAGGCATCTTAAAAAATATACTAATAAATTAGATTTTTATGAATTGATTAATAAAAAAATTTTGGGGTTTTTGTAATGCCTATTTTTGTTGTTCAGGAACATCATGCAACTCATTTGCATTGGGATTTGCGTTTGTCTATGAGCGGTGTTCTTAAGTCTTGGGCAGTTCCAAAACAGCCTCCTTTGAAAAAAGGGATTAAAAGATTGGCTGTTCAGGTTTCAGACCACGCGCTTTCTTATGCTAAATTTCAGGGAACTATTCCTAAAGGCCAGTATGGCGCTGGAAAAGTTGAGATTTGGGACAAAGGAACCTACGAGTTCGTCGACAAAAAAAAGAATAAACTAATAGTAAACTTCAAAGGAAAAAAATTAAAAGGAGAGTATGTTTTGCTTCTCTTCAGACCGCCTAAGAACTGGCTGTTTTTTAAGAAATAAGGAAAAATATAAATATATCAAAGAATTTCTTCTATTCATGATAAATAAAGAATTACTCAAAATAATACTTGACGGAAGAGAAAGGCGAGAAAGAAGTAATCTAAATGAACACAGAAGACCTATTAAAGAATACGAGGGGTTTATTAAAAGATATGATCTTGTCTCTAAAAATTAT
>JAHWHW010000028.1 GCA_019322995.1 Candidatus Woesearchaeota archaeon
ACAATATTATCTTCTAATGATTTTTTTGCTTTGGAATATAAGTTGTCATGAATCAACTGCAAAATATCTGAAAGAGTTTTATTCAAATCTTTAATAAGAACAGGGATTTTTTCACCAGTATCTCTTCTCACCAAAATTACCTGAGATTTTTCAATATCTTTAGGACCAATTTCAATCCTTACAGGAACCCCTTTCATTTCCCATTCATTAAACTTCCATCCAGGAGTATATTCTTCACGATTATCCAAATGAATTCTAAAATCGCCTTCTAATGATTTTTTAATTTTTTCTGCACTTTCCATTACACGGCCTTTTTCCTTAAAATAAATAGGAACAATTACTGCTTGTAACGGCGCAACTTTAGGAGGTAAAACCAAACCCTTATCATCTCCATGAATCATAATCATAATACCAATAGTTCTTGTTGAAATACCCCAAGAATTCTGCCATCCATATTTAATTTTTTCATCTTCATCAATAAATTTTATATCAAATACTTTTGAAAAATTCTGACCCAAACAATGCGATGTTGCACCTTGTATGGCTTTTCCAGAAGGAAGAAAAGCCTCAACACTAGTGGTAAACAAAGCTCCTGCAAATTTTTCTTTTTCAGATTTCACACCTTTAAGAACAGGAATAGCATACATCTCCTCAAAAACTTTTTTATATAAATCCAAAATATCATAAACCTCATCTTCTGCACCTTTTTGAGTTGCATGAACAGTATGACCTTCCTGCCATAAAAACTCCCTTGTTCTCAAAAAAGGAACAGGATTTGCAAACTCCCATCTAACAACATTACACCATTGGTTTAACAATAAAGGCAAATCCCTATAAGACCTTATCCACTTTGAATATGCCTCATACATAATAGTTTCAGAAGTAGGTCTAATTGCCAATTTTTCATTAAGCTTTGTGTTGCCGGCATAATTAACCCATGCAACTTCAGGAGAAAAACCCTCAACATGCTCTGACTCTTTTTTAAGCAAAGACTCAGGAATTAACAAAGGAAAATAAGCATTTTTAATCCCTCTTTTTTTAATATGATTATCAAAAAATTTCTTTACTTCCTCCCAAATAGCATAAGACCAAGGTCTGAAAACAAGACATCCTGAAACACTAGTATATTCAATTAAATCTGCTTTTCTAATAACCTGAGTATACCATTCACTAATATTCTCAGATTTTTTCACAGTAATGCCGATATCTTTTTCTTCAGCCATAAGAATAATGATTTAAATATTGATTTATAAATGTTGCTCTTATTTAGGCTCTGTCCTAAATCTCTCTAAACGCTCAGGTTAGCAGCTTCAAATTCTCGAATCTTTAACTTATAACTGACATTCTCCGAAGGAGCCAACCCTCTTGTCAGTCTGATTTAACCATTGAAAGAATTTGACTTAATGCTGCTAACCTGCATTTAGGACAGAGCATCTTATTTAAAGGGCTTTTCAATATGACTCAGAACAAATCTCTTGTTTTTTAGTAATTCTTTTCTAACTTTTTTTCTAGAAAAATTCACACTAACTATATTAGCCAACAATCCCCCTGTTTTGTAATTAACACCCTTTTTTGGAAAACAAAAAATACTTGTTTTTTTCTTTTTAAACGTATTAATTTCAGAATATTTTGGCCTGCACGATTTTTTAATAACACTTCCTCTTGAGGCCTTAACAGTAAATCTTGCCCAACTCAATCTTGCAGGAATTATTTTCATCTGTTTAATATTGCCAAAAGTATTATTATTTACAGCTCTAAACTCCAGTTCTGCTAAAGAAGGGCATCCTTTTGATTTAGTGGCTTCATGAAAATACACTTTTTCCAAAGTAGTTCCTCCAATTCTTGGATTTATTTCTGAAAAATAAATTTTATTTTTTTTATCAACAACAAAATCCAAACTAAAAAAACCCCTGAAACCTCTTTTGCCAAGTTCCCGGCCTATTTTTATCGTATATTCCTCTATCTTATTTTTCATATTTTTACCTAATTTAGAAGGATAAATACTGCCCATGTTTTTTGGACCTTTCATTATCTGATCCATTATCCCATTAAAAAAAACTTCATTTTCATTGGCAACTATTGCGCTTGTTGTTGGAGAATCTTTGTATTTGATAAAATCTGAAATAATATACAAACTTTTCTTGCTTTTAATATGAGGATTTTCTTTTATTTGTTTTACAGAACTTACCTCTGCACATCCTTTTCCTCCAGCACTATGCATTTGCATTATAAAAGCTTTTTTTCTGTTCCAATATCTCTTGTATAAATTTATTAGATTTTTTTTGCCGTGAGCCAATTTCCACTTTGGAGTTGGAATTCCTATCTTATCTATAAATTTATGCTGGTATAATTTATTATCATATTTTTTAAAAAGCTTTATTTGAGGACCTAAAAATTTAATTTTTTTTGATTTAGCTATGTATCCCAAATTTGGAGCGTCTTTATATAACTGAACAAATAGGTTTTTTTGATTTTTTAATATTTTATTTATTATTTTTTTTACATATAGTGATTGCGAAACCTTTTTGTAAAAAAGATTAATAGGCAATGCAACATATGCGTTTTTATCATTTAGTTTTTTCAGCCTGTTGTTTATTACAACATAACTTCCTTTAAAACTTACTGGAGGAAAATTAGGCAAAATATAAATTATTTCTGCTGGTTTTTTATAATTATTTTTTAAAGGCTTTCTAAGAAACTTACAAATGCCTAGATATTTCAAACCTCCAATGTATAAAGCATAAGATTTATTTTTCTTTAAAGAAACATTTGAATAAACTAAGTTTTTTCCCATCTTTTTTCTCTTTTTTTGATAAATTTTAATGGGAATACCCGGATTCGAACCGGGGTCCCCGGCTCCCAAAGCCGGAAGGATAAGCCAAGCTACCCCATATTCCCTTAAATAAGAAATAAGAACAAACGATATTTAAAGGTTACGGCAAAGAAGCAGTGTCCAGTTAAGTGCCAAAAAAAATAGCAGTGGTGTGAAGCCTCACTTGCTGCTCAACCTCGGGCTAATGCCCTTGGGTTGTCTCGTATTTTCTTATCACAACACCGGCAATTTACGCACCACTGCTGAAGACACTTAACTTGAATTAACTCGGCAAAGAAGCAGCCCATTTATACTGATAGCCATGAAAAGTTCTTTTCCTCTTGATTAAGCCTTTTTTAACAAGACTATTAAAAACTTTAGTCCATAACCGGTTTCTTTGCAATAAAAACTTATTGTCAGTCCATTGATTTTTATAAGTATATTGAAACAAGTGCTGAATATGATGCGCGATTTCTATTTCCTCAGTACAATCTGGATCTTGTTTCATAAGAATGGACCTGCAGGGATCCAGAACAAACTTTTAAAAAAAGTTTGATCAAAAAAGACCCATGCGGAAGCCTTTGGCTTCCTTATGGTTCAATGGACCTGCAGGGATTCGAACCCTGATCAACTGGTCTCTTCTCAATGTGAGCCGAAGCCAGCCGCACTTTTTGGCTGCACTAAAACCGGCAAAAAAGCCAGCTTTTTTGCAGTATCCAGGTTATGCTACAGGTCCACGAAGTGGAAATGTGGCACTCGGACAAACAAGTTTGGCGATGTGCTACAGGTCCTTAACTATAAACAGATTTTTGCAGTATATAAAATTAACTGTGTAAACTGCTTAAAATGAAGAAATATTTATATATAGCAACAATATATAATCCAATATTATAAAAAATCATTAATCAAAAAAATAGGTGATAATAATGAAAAAAATAATGTTTGTTATTCTAATAATACTATTAATTGGACTTACAGGCTGTTTTGGACAGGCTATTGGAAAAAGCGAAAGTGCGCAGGAAATTGCAAAATATCAAGTAAAAATAGACAAAATAGGAAAGAAAATGGGTGCTGTTCTAATTGAAATACAAACAGACTCAAATGAATTATCACAAGGAAAAATAACAGAAGAAAAAATGATTCAGCGCCTTGAAAAAAAACTTTCAAAACTAAGAAACTATAATCAAGAACTTAATTCGCTTACTTCTCCTCCAGTATATCAAGAAGCACATAATTACATGATTTCAGCAATGCAAAAAACAATCAATGCAGTTGAACTAATGAGACAAGCAATACTTCAAGAAAACCTTAATTTATTAGACCAAGTAGTTCAAATGCTGACAGAAGTAGGTGCAGACGTGACAACTGCAAAAACATTATTAGCTCAAGGAACACAGCAAATAATGCCGGCAGGACAATCACCATCAAGTGCTTCTGCCTCTCCAATGAACATTGACGAATACAAATCATTTATGCAATCAATGGATTCACAGATTTCAGGAACATTAGGAATGCTTGACCAAAGCATAGCACAGTTTAGACAGAAGCAAATAACAAAAGAAGATTTCTTATTTGGAATAAATGAAGCATTAAAAACACTTGAAAGCGCTGAAAACGCATTTATCAACGCAATGCCCCCTTCAAAATTTTCAAGAGGACATTTTCTTCTTTCAGAAGGTGTTGGTTTTTTAAAAGAAGGAATTGTAATAATGAAACAAGCAGTAGAACAAAGCAATGATGAAACATACAAAAAAGCAGTAACAAAATTCCAGAAAGGAATACAAACAATACAACAGGGTAATGAAGAAATAAAAAATAATTTATAAAAAAATAAAAAATTAATTAGCGTCTTTTCTAGCTAATGAAATTTCTATGGTAGAAACTCTTACCTGCTTGCCTTCTTTGTTTGTAAACTCTTCAGAATCTATTAATATCCCTGCAGGCACAACTGCTCCTTCCAAAAATCTCTTAGAAGAAACCTCTGCCACATCAACAGCACGGGAAATAAACTTTCCACGAGCCTTAACTTTTACTGTATCTGCTCCCTTTGTGGTAAACTGCATAACAACGCCGGTCACATAATTCATAAACGGCTTTGGCCCCACAAAAATCGAATTGTCTTCTGCCATTTCTTAACACCTCCGTGTTATCAATCTTTCTTCTTAAGTCTGGTTACATAGCCGGCTATAACATTTCTAAGTTTTTTAGAAGTGCCAGCCATAAGCTCAGCAACCAATTTTTTATTAGATTCAAAATCAGTTGTTAACTTATCACGATGCTTTTCAAGCAATTCCAAAGTTAATCTTTTAGTCAATTTAGTCTTTATACGTCCCATGTGGAGAAGAGATAGTATTAATGACTTTTTAAAGGTTGCGGTAGATAACTAAAAATGATTAAAAATAGAAAAATATTTATACTATTAATTTAAATTAACATAGTAAGGAAAAAGAGGAAAATAACGCTAAATATTATCATTACTAAAGGATAGTTAACTTTTATAAATAACTCTTCTTTTCCTATAACAATAACAACACTGACAATAAGAGGCGGCATATTGACTGTGAGAAGGCTCTTACCAGACTCGCTGTAGATATGCATTATGTTAATAAAAGCATCCCTCTTATTTCAGTAACTTTCTTACTTTTTTTGAAGAAAATATTTTTTCTAAAC
>JAHWHW010000029.1 GCA_019322995.1 Candidatus Woesearchaeota archaeon
CACAACAAAACAAACAGAAATAAATTTACCTTATGTAACTGCAACAGACAAAGGACCACAGCATTTGAAAATGGAATTAACAAGAGCAAAATTAGAAGAATTAGTTGCAAACATAATTGAAAAATGCAAAAAAAGCATTGACACAGCTATGAAAGATTCTAAACTGGGAAAAAATGATATAACAAAAGTAATTTTAGTAGGCGGACCAACAAGAATGCCAATAGTTCAGTCAAAAGTAGAATCATGGGTAGGTCAGAAAGTTGAACGAGGAGTAGATCCAATGGAATGTGTAGCAGCAGGAGCAGCAGTCCAAGGAGGAGTATTATCAGGAGATGTAAAAGATGTTTTACTTCTGGATGTAACACCATTATCTCTTGGAATAGAAACTTTAGGCGGAGTATTTACTCAATTAATTGAGAAAAATACTACAATACCTGCTAAAAAATCACAAACTTTTAGCACTGCAGCAGACAATCAAACAGCAGTAACAATAAGAGTAGGACAAGGAGAAAGACCAATGTTTTCAGATAACAAACATTTGGGACAGTTTGATTTAGTAGGAATACCCGCAGCACCAAGAGGAATACCACAAATCGAAGTAACATTTGATATAGATGCAAATGGCATTTTAAATGTAACTGCACTAGACAAAGGAACAGGCAAAAAACAAAACATATCTATTACAGCTCCAAATAAACTGGATGAAACTGAAATAGAAAAAATGAAAAAAGATGCAGAAGCATTTGCAGAAACAGACAAGAAAAAGAAAGAAGAAATAGAAGTTCTTAATCAGGCAGAAGCAGTTATTTATGCAACAGAAAAATCCGCCAAAGAAATGAAAGGAAAAGTTTCTGAGAAAGATTTAAAAGAACTAAATTCAAAAGTTGAAGAGTTAAAGAAACTAATGGCAGAATCTGAGAAAAACATTTCAAAAATTAAAGCTAAATTAGATGAAGTTAATCAGATTGCGCAAAAAGCAGCAACAGAACTTTATCAAAAAGCAGCAGCTGAACAGCAGAAAGCACAAGCAGGGCAAACAGGCTCTGCAGGTGCAAAAACATCTGCAAAATCTAAAAAAGATGAAGCAGTAGATGCAGAAGTTGTTGATGAGAAAGAGAAAAAGAAAAAATAAAACTTTTAAGGCTTTCAAATGACCAAAGACTATTATGAAATACTTGGAGTGAGCAAAGAAGCTAGTTCTGAAGACATAAAAAAAGCATATAAAAAATTAGCAAAAAAATATCATCCTGATTTGAACAAAAGTTCTGGCGCTGCAGATAAATTCAAAGAAATAAGCGAAGCAGCAGCAGTATTAGGAGATCCACAAAAAAGACAGCAATACGACCAATACGGAAAAGCAGACTTTGGGCCAGGAGGATTTGACTTTAGAAACTTCTCAGGAGGATTTGACTTTGGAAGCATATTTGAAGAACTCTTTGCAGGATTTGGAGGCCAAGGATTTGACATATTTGGAGGAAACAGAAGAAGAGGACCAAAAACAGGAAGAGACATACTATATGATATAGAGATTAGCTTAGAAGAAGCAGCACTAGGAACAAAGAAAAAAATAGAAATAGATACATATGTAGAATGCCCTGCATGCAGAGGCACAGGAGCAAGAAAAAAATCAGACATAACAATATGCCCTGAATGCAATGGCACAGGAACAGTAAGACATGCAAGAAGAACTCCTTTTGGAATGTTTGCCACACAAAGCACATGCTCAAAATGCAGAGGTTCAGGAGAATTTATTCAAAACCCCTGTTCAAAATGCCATGGAAAAGGAAGAATAGAAAAAGAAATAGAATTTGAAGTAAAAATACCTGCAGGAGCAGACAATGGAACCAGATTAAGAGTAGAAGAAAAAGGAGAAGCAGGTGAAAAAGGAGCATCAAACGGAGACTTATACCTAAATATTCATGTTAAAAAACACAAATACTTTGAAAGACAAGGAAACAATATTAATGTAGAAGTTCCAGTTCCATTTGCAACAGCAGCTCTTGGCGGAGAAATAGAAGTTCCAACAATAAAAGGAAAAGCAACAATAAAAATTCCTGCAGGAACACAAGGAGGAAAAATATTCAGACTAAGAGAAAAAGGAATACCGGATTTGCACGGCTATGGAGCAGGAGATGAAAACATAATGGTTCAGATACAAGTTCCAAAAAAACTAAACAAAAAACAAAGAGAACTTTTAAAAGAATTTGACATCACAGTTAAGAAAAAGAAAAAAGGATGGTTATTTTAGAAGTCATCAAGATTCTGAAAAAAACTATAAACAGGATTGTTCCATTCATTTCTAATCTGCAAAACACAAGCAGCAATTTTATCTACACAATCTTTTCTATCACTATAAGTTAAATAAGTAACAACATCTTCAGTAATTATATCTGCATGATAAGCGATTTCTCCTGCTTTTATTTCAAACCTGTCTTTATCCAAATCAAATTTAGAAATAAACAATTCCATAGTATCTTTAAAAAATTCATCAACTTTTTCACGAGCTTTTTCTTCAAGTCCTGTTTGTGCTCTTACTAATTTCATGAATATAAAGGTTATAGTATTATTTAAAAAAGTATTGATTCTAGAGTAAAATTTAAATACTAGATTATACTTTATTCTAATATTGGGGGATTTTATGGATTATAAACTTGAACTTTTTGGAAAAGGAAAAAAAGCAATTTCTACTTTAGAAAAAAGAACTACTAAGTTAATGGAAGAGCTTCAAAATACATTTCGATTATGTGATTATCCTGCTGCAGGATGGAAAGAAGTAATGCTTCATGATTTAAAATATCATAGATCATGGAATATTCTTTCAGATATTGGAGGTATTAGATCAAATTCTAAAAATCAAGATCTTATGTTAACTCAAGCAAGAAAATATTTAACTTCTGATCAATTACAAGAAGCATTTACTCTGGCTGTTAATTCTGCTTTATTACCAACTGAAGTGCATACTCCAGGGCATTTACATGGACATACAATAATTTATGAAGAACTTATAAATACAAAATCACCCTTTTATGGATTATTAGATGATAAACTAAGAAAAAGATTGAATAACGGTCGATTTTGGGAAAATCTTCCTGAATTAACTTTTAATTTAAATTTTGGCGCAGCCTATAAACCAGTAGAAGATGTTTTGATAAATAATATATATGATCTTGATGTCAATTTTGCGCGAAAAGGACTTGATATTTTTTACAAAGCAAATCCATACGGATTAAAAATAATACTTTCCAGTGTTTTGCATGGGGGATTCATACCTGAAGATTTAACCGGATTACCTCTTACAGCAGTTGACAGATATGTTAATTTTATAAGAGTTATAGACTCTCAATTAAAAGATTTAAAAATACCTGAAGAAAGATTTGCTCCATTAGTTAATGCATATATTGATTTATTAAATCAAACAGATACTATTGGATGTCCTTTTTTTGATGATGTAAAACTAAGAAAACAAGACCTGCTAGTGAAAAAATACTCTAGAAAATAATTTTTCTCTTTTTATAAGTAAAATTTAAATACTCCCTATATATATTGCACTATAGGTGATAATTATGATAAAAAAGAGGGTTTTATTATTTAGCATATTAATGTTAATATTATTTCTATTTACTGCATGCGATAAAATGACAGCAGAACAAAGAAACGCATACGAATCGCTTTTGCAGCAGGCAGGAAGAGCTTCACAAGCACCACAAGAAGCAGAAGTCTTATATGAAAGATGCGATGATTCAGATGGAGGTAAAAATATACATGATTTTGGCACTACAACTACTTTTATGCAAGGAAAATATTTTACAAATAAAGACAAATGTTCTGGAAATATTCTTTATGAAGCACTTTGTAAAGCACATGAAACCCATTTTACAGAAGCAATAAATTGCGAACAATACAATATGATTTGCAAAAATGGAGCATGTGTAATAAATCCGGAAGTTATGGAACAACAGCAATGCTATGATTCTGATGAAGGAGTAAATATGTTAGAATATGGAATAACAACTGAAAAAATAAATGAAGAAATAATAACCAATGAAGACAAATGCATTGGAAATATCTTATATGAGAGAGTCTGCAAACAAGGAAAAACAGAAGCAGTAGAAAGGATTGATTGTACAGATTTTGGGTTAATATGCGTTAATGGCATATGTATTCGCGAACCAGAAGAAGATATTGAAGAAGAAGGAGAAGGAGAAGACGATGCTCCAGAAGATAATGCACCTTTAGGCGGAGGAGGACCTGTAATAATACCTGCTCCAGTTCCTGTTCCATTACCTGGACTGCCTCGACAGGCTTTACCTGCGGGTTCTGGTCCTTTGCCGGTTTTAGAACCTAATTGTATTGATACAGATGGGAATGATATTTCAGTTAAAGGAACTGCATCAGTAAATGCCAGAAGATATATTGATTCTTGTCAAGATCAAGAAACATTATTTGAGTATTATTGTACAGGAGGTAATTATATTAGTTCAACTAGAGGCGAAAGAGTAACAAGCCAATTGTTTGATTGTTCTTCACGAGGAATGGTTTGCAGGCAAGGAGCTTGTGTAATGCCTGATCCTCCTCGTTTTACTCCAATACCTCCACAATCTTCACAGGATTCAAGAGCAGGAACTGTATCAACAGTAGAAAGCCAAATTACAGTCAGATGCATAGACCTTGATAATGGAGTTGATACTGCCAGAGCAGCTAAAGCAGTAGTAGATTACAGAGATGGAACAACTAAACAATGGACTGATTCTTGTGATAATAATGAACCAAACTTATTACTAGAGCAGGCATGTGTAAATGGTCAAACCAGACAAGTTCATCATATAGATTGCGAAGAGCAAGGAAAAGTTTGCAAGCAAGGCGCTTGTGTAAATCCTGTTTCTTTTGAAGAAATAACCCCACAATATTCCTGCGTTGATAGTGATGGCGGTAGAAATAGTGCAGTAAAAGGAGAAGCAATTCAAAGAAGGCCTAATGAAGATGTTGGAGCTTTTAGAGATTACTGCAAAGATGAAAATATCTTAATGGAAGCAATTTGTGAAGGAAAAAGAGGAAAATTTATAGAAATTAGCTGTGAAGCAGAAGGTAAAAAATGTAATACTGGAAGATGTATAAAATTACTTTCAGTAACTAAAATAGAAACTCCTGGAATAACCCAACAATACCCAATACTAAAAGACATAAAAGTTAGAAAAATACTTTGAGGTGAATAATCATGGCAAAAAAGAAAAGAAAATCATTAGGAAAAATATCTGTACCAATTAGTGGACTAAATCCTTCAAAATT
>JAHWHW010000030.1 GCA_019322995.1 Candidatus Woesearchaeota archaeon
GCATTGCCAGAACCAACTTTTAAAGTTCTGTAAATGTTTAGCCATCCATAGGGGTCTCCATCTGTAAATACAAATACTGACAGTTTTTTGTCATCAGATAATCTTCTAATAAATCTGCGACAGGCGCGTGTTGGAACTCCTCCCATAGAAATTAATATACAATTTGCTTTTTTCCAGTATGCGTGTTTTACCAGTCTTTGATACATACCTGCTGTTTCAATAGCTAAAATAAATTTAGCAGAAGTTTGAAATTTTAAATGTTCTACCGAGCTTGGGATTGAATAAGCTCCTGTTCCCATTTTTGTGCAGTCTATTTTAATTTCCTTGCCTGTGTCAGGATCTTTATCAATAACTGTTAATTTTCCTGCTATGTCTCCTCCTTTTTCTTCTGGTATGAACCCTATTTGTTCTCTGTTTACTCCAAACATTGCTTCTACATCATCCATTACTGCGTCTGATTCTGGTTGTTCATTAAAGCGTGCATCTCCCCAGTTTTTTGATACATAATATGCTTCTCTTTTTGTTGCTATGTCGTCTGTTTCTACCAGATTTTTGGATAATCCCATCATTCTCAAAGTTTGCGCAAATGTTTTTACTGTTGAAGCTGTTAAAGTTCTTTCTTTTTTATTGCCAAGAAGTTCAAAATATCCTTTTTTTGGGTCGAATTTTACATTTGATAGGCTTCTGACTGGAGAAGTTAGTTTTGGTTGTTTTCTTCGGAGTATTTTTTTGTAAACATCTGTGGCTAAACTCTTTATTTTATCTACTACATTGCTTTTCTTAGAGCTCATTTTTTCTTTTCCTCTTTGCCCATTTTTGCAAATTCTTCATCATATTCTATGTTTTCCATTTCTATTTTGCTTAGTTTTCCGCGGTGTTTTTCTAATAATGATTTTAGCATTGTTTTTATCTTGGCTTCATCTACTTGTTTTAATGATAATAATTCTTTTAATGCAGCTGCAACATGAGGTATATATTTTTCTATATAGCTTCTTTTTTTGCCTTCTGCGTGTATTCTTTTTTTCTTATTTACATATGAGGATAATTTTCTTCCGCATTCTTGTATTGCTAGTTTGATTTCTTTTATTATTTCTGGATAATGTGCTAGTGCTTCTTTTGCTTCTGATGTGAATGGCGGCCAGACTGATGCTAAATGTATAACTAAAGTTAACGGTCCTTGTGGAAGAGCTCCTGAGCTTTGTGACAAGCCGTATGGTCTCCAGTTTGTTTGAACTACTGATTTAAATATTGCGCATCCGCTTTGTTGATAAAGAAGAGGCACTCTGTTTGCAAATCTCATTAGTTTTATTGAACCTTCAGATGATTGTTCTCCTCCATATGCTAGTGCGCATTCTATTACAAATGGGTTTCCGCGGTAAACAGATGGAGAACGTGTTACAGATGTGTAGAATTCTGCGTTTATTTCTTTTTTTAGTCCTTTTTCTAATTGAATAGAGCCTATTGGTGATATGCAGTCTACTGGAGGGCTTATTATTTTTGTATTTTTTATGCCTTCCATTAGTTTTTCTATTTGAACATGTGTTAGTGATTGTGGTTTTGTTCCTGGTCCTATTGCTGCTTTTTCACATATTTCTTTTGCTGTTCCTGAGCCTACTCTTGAAAAGTCTTTTGTTAAAAAGCTTTGAAGTGTTCTTGCTTGTGTGTCGTTCAGCATTTTTTTGAGAATTCCTAGTTCTACTCCGTATGGATGCGGTTTTATTTCTTTTGGTTCTTCTGGAAGTTTATTAACAACCCGAGCAAAAACAAATTGTTCTGCTTTTGGATTTGTGTATATTATTGTTGCATGGGGATTTACTATTGCTGTTTCTTTGATATATGTATCTACGCTTTGGTCTCCTTTTTGATAGCTTGCTTCTATGTCTAGTTCTATTTTTGTTCCTTTTTCTTGTTTCCATTCTACTTGTTCTTCTTTGATTATTTGTGGTTTGTTTAGTTTTGTGTCTATGTGTAATTCATAATAATATGCTTTTGCTCCTTTTTTTGTTCGAGAGGTGATTTTTGCTGGTCTTCCTGTTGTTAGCTGGGCATATAGTACTGCTGCAGATATTCCTATTCCTTGTTGTCCTCTTGCTTGTTTTAGTGTGTGGAATTTGCTTCCATAAAGTAATTTTGCAAATATGTTTGGTATTTGGGCTTTTATTATTCCTGGTCCATTGTCTGTTATTATTACTCTAAAACGTTCTGCACTCATTTCTATTATTTGAACATTTATTTCGGGTAGTGTTCCTGATTCTTCACATGCGTCTAGTCCATTGTCTACTGCTTCTTTTACTACTGTTAAAAGTGCTTTTTTCTTATTGTCAAATCCTAGTAAGTGCCTGTTTCTTTCAAAGAATTCTGCTACACTTACTTCTTTTTGTTTTTTTGCCAGTTCTTCTGCTGTTCTTAATGCCATTTATCTTTTCACTTCTTTTATTCTTTTTTCCAGCATTCTAAAGACATTGCTGTGAGGACTTCCTGTTAAAAGCATGTTTATTGCTCTTCTTGATAAATCCAGACCTTCAAAATCTCCTATTATGGATATTGTTTTTCCGTATACACATATGTTTGTTTGTGTTATTTGTTCTATTGTTTTTCTTGATTTTCCTTCTTGCCCTATTATTCTTCCTTTTAGTCTTTCTAGGTCTTCTTTGTTTCTGGCATTGATTGGTATTATTTCAAGGCCATAGTCTTGTTTTAGTAATTGTTGGGCTATTTCCGGATTAAATCCTCTGCCTATTGCTCTTATTATTTCTTTACAAGTATAAAGATGAATTGCGTCTGTTCCTGTTATTATTATTTCACCCTCTTTTGAATCTATCTGAATTTGTGTTTTTGTTGATTTTTCTATTTGTTTTTTTATTTCTCCTCTTTTTCCTATAAGTACTGCAATTCTGTCTTTTGGTATCTTCACTTCATATGAATATTCTTCTTTGGAGGCCATATTGATTATTTAATATTGGTTATTTTTAAAACTAATGGTTTGGTTTTAAGAAAGATTATATAAATTTAACTGATAGTTTTTATTAAAACTGCCAGAGCGTTTTTTTCTTGTGCTTGTTTATATGGTTTAATTGCTCTTCTTAATTGGTTTATTTTGGATTTCTGGGCTCCGATTATTATGTATTTGTAGATTTTTTTGATTTCTTGGCATTGTTTTTCAAATTGAATTGGCTCTATGTTATTGCCTAAATTCCATATTAAAACATCTGCTTTTGATTTCATACTTGTGCTGTGATTTATTTTTATTTTGGTGAATTGATTTTTGATAAGATTTTTTTTAGAATATTCTAAAGAAAGTAAATCTCTTGAGTTTAGAATAATTTGATTTGGATTAAGATAATGAACTGCCGCAATTGCTAAATGTCCTTGTAAAGGATTTGCTATGCATATTTTTAATCCTTTTGGAATTTCGCAAAGTAATTTTATAATTGCTTTTGTTGTAAAGCTGGGCGATTCAAATTCAGGAACATTGTAAGCAGTTATTAGTTCGTATTTTTTGTTTTGTATTTCATATTTTACTTTGTTTCTGGTGTATGGATCTTTTTTAAACTCTATTTTTTTATTGAATTTTAGATGAAAAACATAATGGCCTGAAGACTGGAATTTTTTGATAACTCTAATTTCGTCTGTTAAAATATTTTCAAAATCTTTTAATAATTCTTTTACAATTACTATTGCAAGAATTCCGTCGGATTTTAAGTGTGTTGACGCATTGTAAATGAATTTTTTAAATGCATTTATTCCTGCTTTTGCTGGATAATTGCAGCATATTAAGTTGAACTCATCTTTAATTGATTGATAATCAAGACTGGAATATACTTTTATTGGGCAATTGTTTAATTTTGCATTGTGTTTGGTAAATTCAATTGCCAGTGCATCTCTATCTATGCAGTGGATTTCAGATTTTGGGTTGATTTTTTTTAAAAAAATACCTATTATTCCATATCCGCATCCTAAATCAAGAATCTTTTCATATTTTATTGAATTGTTTTTTCTTAAAGAGTCAATTAAGTGGTATGTTCCTTTGTCTATTGCAAAAGAACTGAATAAGTCAGGATTTACATCAAATAGCAGTTTTTGTTTGCTATAGTTGAAACTTATTCTTTTTCTGTATTTGCTTAAAAAGCAGGTTATTTCCATAAGATATTTTAATATAAATATTGCTTTTAAAGCTTTTGTCCTAGAATTTGTTTTTTTGTTTCTATTTTGTCTACCCGGGTGTATTTCTTGAAAAAATTGCATGTGTTTCTTATGTCTCTGTCTAAATATTCTTCATAATTTGGGTCTTTTGTTGTTGTTGCTTGTGAAAAATCTATAAATACTGGTTTGTCTTTATGGTTTAATATATTAAAAGAAGATAAATCTGCGTGAATTAATCCTGCTTTTTGATATAATTTTTTCATATTTAATACAACTGCCTCAAAGAATTTTTTCATGTTTTTTGCTGGTTTGTCTTTTATTTTTGGTGCTGGATTTTCATTGCCTATTGATTCCATCACTATTATATTTTTCATAAATGCTATTGGTGTTGGAACTTTTACTCCTGCAGAGCGGGCTTTTAGCAGGTTTCTGTATTCTCTTTGTGTCCATGTGTATACTATTTTCATTCTGTTGTGCTGTATTCCTTTGAATCTTGGGTCTGCGCATATGTAATTGTACATTTTTTTAAAATCACAGGATTGGATTCTGTATATTTTTACTATTATTGTTTTTTTGTTTTTTGTTAAAGCTGTAAATACATTTGCTTCTTTGCCCATAAAAATAGGGCTTTGTAGTCCTTCAAATCTGCCTTCAGAAATTAGTTTAAACAGTGTTTTAATTGTGCTTTGGTCAAAAACATCTTTGTATGTTTTGAATTCTTCTTTTTGGCGAGGCATTTTTGTTAATATAAGGTTTTAGTATATAAAAATGCCTCTAATCCGCAATCTTTATAAACCTCGCTCACTTCTAAAATTATGATATTTAACGGTCATATTCATGGCCCGTCACGAGAGTACCCAATGGAACTTACGCCTACGGCTGGTTATGAACTTGGGGGTTAGTGCTACGGGCTACAAACTTTTATTTGCTGTTTATATCAATAATCAAGATTAAATAGAACAAGGAAATTGTTTATTTTCATTAAAATCACTTTATTGGTTAAAATGAGTTTAATTACGCCAAAAAAAGCTTAAATAAGTCTTTTTTTAGTTAAACA
>JAHWHW010000031.1 GCA_019322995.1 Candidatus Woesearchaeota archaeon
AAAAATATAATTCATTGAAAAATTTTATTTTTAATGTTTCTGAATATTCTCTTTTGCCAAGAAATATTTTTGATTCTTTTGACAGGCTTTACAGACTTGCTGAGATTGAAAAAGGCTCAAGAAATGAACGTCAAATAAAATCAAAAAGAAATTATTTATAGTCTGATTCAAGTAATACTATTAATTCTCCAGGAGTTTGTTCTTCATATAATTTTTTATTTTTTTCGTCTTTGCTTGAAAGAATTTTTTGGTGATACTTTATTGCAATATCTGTTAATTCAGGCAGCTCAAAAAAATTTTCAAAAACAATTTCTCCTGCTTTTTTGTATTCTTTTGCTTTCATCAGCGTGTCATATTTTTTTATTTTGTCTTCACTCATTTTATCCTCCAAGATTTTACGGTATTCGTTCTATTTGTTTTATCCTGTAGTCCTCTTCTTTTTCTTTTGTTTTTATTTCTTTTGGTTTTTCAATCTTTACTGGTTTTTCTGGTTCTTTTTCAAATATTCCTACTTGTCCTGTTTGTTCTTTGATTTTTATTTCAGCTGTGCTCATTTCGTCTTCTGTTATTTTTTTAGGCTCCCAAGAAAGGTTTAATCCATCTCCTTCTTTTCTTGGAATAACATGAAGCACGCAGTGGTTATGATGTTGTCCTGCAGGGATTCCGTTTTGTATCAGCATGTTTGTTCCCTGCACTCCTAAACTCTCAAAGCAGGCCATGGAAATCTTGTTTGCTTTTGCAAACATTTGCCCGATTATTTTATCTGGAACCTGTTCAAGAATTGAATGATGTTTTTTGGAGACTATATATACATGACCTACTGTTGCTGGTTTTTCTGCAAGAATTGCGGCTATGTTTTCATCTTCATACAGCAGTCCTCTTCTGCTTTTGATTTGTTCGCATATTTCGCATGTCATGTTTATGCTCCTAATACTTTTGCAATATCATCAAGGCTGGTTTCTTTTTCTTCAGAGGTTTTTGTTTTTTTTGTATTTTTTTTGGTTTGTTTTTTTGTTTCTGAAGTTTTTTCTTTCTTTTTTGATTTTTTTTTCTTATCAATAATTATTTTTGGTTTTGTTTCTTCTTTATCTTTTTCTTCAACTACTTCTGCGTCTTCGATTTTTTCTTCATTTTCTTGTTCAAGTCCTGTGATTTTGCCAAGATGTTTTTCAACGCCTTCAATCAGTGCTTTGTGGATTTTGTTAAAGTCTTCTTCGCTGACTTGTCTTTGAGGTATTGTCAGTTCAATATTATCTCCTTGTTTTCTTGGGATTATGTGCAGCATGAAATGCTGTGCTTTTTGTCCTGCTGCAACTCCGTTTGCTATAAATATGGATGTTCCTTCTACTTTAAGTGCTTTTAGAAGTATTTGTGACAACTGTTTTGCAATTTTGCCTATGTGTTCTACTTCATTCTCAGGTATTTGTGGCATTACAAAATAGTGTTTTTTTGTTATTAGCAAAATATGACCTGCGCTTGCAGGGTTTATGTCAAGGATAGCAAGAACATGTTTGTCTTCATATACTTTTTTTGCAGGAACTTTGCCTGATGCTATTTGGCAGAATATGCATTGCTGTTGTACTGCTGCTAGTTGTTCTGGTGTTATTCCTTCCATAATAGTTGTTCTTGTTATTAAATATAAAAAACTTGCCTTAAAATTCTGAAAATAAACAAAAAAGCTTATAAATAAGTAATATTATAATTTAGTAAAAAGGTGAAATAATGTTTAAGAACAAAAGAGGTATATCTCCTTTATTTGCAACTATTCTGTTAATTGCTTTTTCAGTGGCTCTTGGAGCTGTTGTTATGTCTTGGGGCGAGTCTTATATTGAGGAAAAGGCTGAGTTTGCCAAGGGTGTTCAAGAGGTTTCAAGGGGTTGTGATAATATTTTTTTTAGTATTATGACTATTCAGGCAGTTCCGCAGATTTGTAAGAGAGGGGATACTATTGAAGTTTTTCTTGAAAACGGACCAAATGCAAATATATTGAATATTCAGGCAAAGGTTGTTGGAATGGATAATGTTGCTGTTGTTGATAATGTTTTAAAAAAGTCTTTGTCAAGAGCAGGTTCTGTTAAGTCTGTTTTTGCTTTTGCTCCTGTTGGAAAAATTAGGCAGGTTAAGTTTACTCCGATTATTCAGAGCGGAAAGGATATTATTTACTGTCCTCAAAGAGCTGTTACAGTTGAAAGAGTCAGTGAATGTTAAGGAAATAATCTTATTGTTTTTCTTTATTAGTTTTATTTGAGAAAACATATCTTTATAAAATAACATAATTTCTTTTAGTAAGGTGGAATTATGGCAATTAAAAAAACACGTATTATAAAATACGAACTGGAAAACCCTCATTTTAAGGGTGTTGAATTTACTGAACATTCTAATGAATGGCTTGATTGGCCTAAAGCTGTGAGATTTGCTTCTGAGCAAGGTGATGGTTCTATTTTGCAGAGTGCTAGAGAAGCAGCTGCTTTTAGAATTGAAGCAGAAGGCGATTATGATGCGGATTTATATCAGGCAACTCGTAATGTTGCGCTTTATTTTAAAGTCGGTGATAAGTTTTATTGTGCTATTGATGATATAGCTGATCCAGAGCAAAATATTGTTATTGCACGCGCAGAAGAAAGTTTTAAATCTCATTCAAACCATGGCAAGTATATTTTGCCTGTTAATGATTCTCTTGTTAAAGGTGTTTTGTCAAGAGCAGAAAAGACTGGAAGAATTGTTGAGGCAACTGAAAGTCTTCTTGAGCTTAAGACAAAGACAGTTAAGGAAAAGTCTGAGTTTGGTCAGAATGACTGGAATAAGGCTATATTGCTTGATGTTGCGGAATCATACGCACAAATGCTGAATAAGCGAGGTTATAAAATTGGTCGTGTTTGGTCTTTAACTCCTGAAAGTCTTGAGGAAATAGGTGTTGATGGTAATTCTGTTGAAGTTCGGCCTGTGGGCCTTGGCGACAACGACTACTACAGCGTCAACGACGTCGTTGCCGTCAATCTATTCGACTATGATGGCCGTTCTTGCGGGGTACGTCGTGCAAAAAATTTTTCCACAGGAAATAAAGGTAGGCTTGTGAAGCTTGATAAAAGAGTTTATGCAAATATTAGAAAAATGTTAAATTTTTCTTAGTGGCGCTTGCATAAAGTTAATCTTCATTTATCCAAATCTCTATAGCTCTTATTAATATTTTTTTTAAGGAATATTCTTCTTTTGAATAAGCTGGGATTTTTTTTATTTTTTTAATAAAATTGCATGTGTTGTATCTGCAAAAGTCTGCGTTTATGTTTTTGTTTTCATAGTGGAATATGTTTTCAAATGATTCTGTTTCCTTGATTTCTCTTTTTAGGCTTATGTCTCTGTTTTTAATTATTGTGTTGTTGTGCGAGTTATAAAGCTTTATTCCAATTTGGTTTCTTATAAATGCAACATTGTTTATTGTAATATTTGTTGAATTGACTAATTCAATTCCAATGTCATAGTTCATTATCATGCAGTTTTTTAAAATAATATTTTTTTTATTTTCTATCAATATTCCTGTTTTTCCTTGAAATATTCCCTGCAGTATTGCATGCCCGCAGTCTATTATTATATCATTATTGCCTATTTCTATTCCATTGCGTAGTTGGTATTGATATCCGCAAAATAGTGTTGTTTCAAAAAGTGTTTTTCCGTCTTTCGGTTCTTTGCATGCAAGAGCAGAAAAACTTAACAGTATAACTAATACTAATATCACCAGCCTTTTTTTCAATTAATCACCTGTCTTCTTTGTCAAATTCTTTTACATATCTTATGAATTGAAACATTATTAGTCCTATTAAGTAGAATATTGGAAAGATTATGTAGCTTTTTTTAAGTTTTTTTGGTTCAGATTGCTTTTCTTCTAAAAATGATTCTTTTGAATTATTTTCTTCTGTTTCTTTTTCATTTGTTTCTTCAATTTCTTTCATTACATTTGTGGTTATTTTTTCTTTTTTCTTGCAGTCATTGTCTGTTTCTGGAGAGCATTTGTCACTGCAGTAAAAGTCATTGTCTTCGCATGGGTTCATGTCTTTGAATGTGTTGCACGCATTTGTTTTGCAGAATGCTTTGTCTATGTTTTTGTTTCCAAGCATTACTATGTTGAATTTTGAATTAAGTGCGCTTATTGGTTTTAGATTGCTTTTGTCATTGTGTTTTTCAATTAGGTTTTCATATGAATTATATAATCTAACCCCTACATCGTTTTTTAGCACAGCGTTTTCTTTTAAGTGAATGTTTGTTGAGTTTGAAATAAAAACACCTACATTAAATGTCATTATATTGCATCTTGTTAAAGTAACATTTTTTCTGTTGTCTATTGTTATTCCTGTTTTTTCCAAATAGTTTCCTCTTATTATTGCTGTTCCGCAGTCTATTATTATGTTGTCTGCTGTTATTTTTATTCCTTCTGGAGCATCATATGTGTCTGAGCACAGTTTTATGCTTTTGTCTATTATTCCGGTTCCTGGAAGGTCTTGACATTCTGCAATAACATTAGCTATTAGTAATATTCCTATTATTGTCCATATACATATTTGTTTCATTTTATTTTGTAAAATCTGAATAAAACTGTTAAATATGCCAGTCCTGCAAGACAGTATAGTATATTAAATGGGGTTAATCCGTTTTCAAACAGCAGAAGTACTAAAAGTCCTAATGGAACTATCAATAATGGTTCTAAGAATTCTCTTGGTTTCCATTTCTTGTGTTTTATAAAGTATATAAACCCCTTTTTTGCCAGATATTTGCTCATTATTTAGCTGAATAATGGTTTAATATTTATTTTTTTCTATACTTTAGAGGTTTTAGTTGATTATTCAACAAATATGATTCTGTTATTTGCAATGTCGATTTCAATCTGAAATGTGGTTCCTTGGTAATTCCATGTTCCCATGTTATTGCTGTCTATTGTTATTTGAGCATGTGTGCTGTCAGGATATGTTATTGTTAGTATCTTTGTTATTGGGTTATAATCAAGCTGAAATGATTCTCCTTGACGGTTAAATGTTCCTGTGTAACTGGTTGAGTTTACTTGTGAAATAATTACTTCTCGCGTTGTTGTGGTTTGTTGGGAATATTCTGCCAAATCTCTTACATTGATTACACTTA
>JAHWHW010000032.1 GCA_019322995.1 Candidatus Woesearchaeota archaeon
CCAAATATGTCATAAACAAATATACATTAAACACTTCATTAGATGCAGTTATATCCTCAATACGAAGATTCCAGTCAGAAGACACATTTAAAGAAGAAGAAAAATCAATGCTTCACATATTTAAAAACTCAGTAGTATCAACAAAAAACAACATGGTCTGCTTAACACTCAATATAAGACCGGCAAAATTTCTAAAAAAAATAAAGGCAAAAGAAAACGGAGCATCATACAGAATAATCACAAGCCCAAATGAAGTAAAAGTAATACTAGAACAGCCACAACTAGCAGAAGTAAAAAAATTGTTTGAACAAAAAGAAATAGGGCCGATAAATGACAAATTAAGCGAAATAAGAGTAAAAGTATCTGATACTGCAATTAAAACAAAAGGAGTTCTAGCAAGAATAGCAAATGAACTTGCTCTTGCAAACATAAACCTTCAGGAAATTATAGTCTGCTCTCCAAGATTTTTGATTTATGTAAAAGAGAAAGACATTGTAAAAGCACATGACGCTATTTTAAAGTTGTGCTGAACATTTAAACCAAAAAAATACAAAAAATATATAAATAGATATTTTATTTTATACTTAATGAAATACGCAGTAATTTTTGCATTTTTACTATTAACACTAATATTTCTAGGCTCATTATGGGGAGATAACATAAAAGCATACCTTGTAAAAGACGTTTTAGGTCAAGACTTATGCGAATTAAATGGACAACAATGCAAGTGCTATAGCAAAGAATGCGTGTGCGGAGACAAAATAATACCAAAAGACGAATGTCTTAAACGAGTTCTAGCCTAGCATCAACAACAAAAGCTTTTTTGTCATTAATAATCAATGGATTAATATCCAATTCCTTAATATTGCTGTTTTTCAAAGGAATTTCAGAAACCTTGACAAGAATATTCTTAAGTAAATTCAAATTAACTTCTTTAGAACCTCTAAAACCCTTAAGCAAATCCTTTGCCTTTAATTCATCAATCATCTCCTGAGCATCATTTTTATTAATAGGACAAATCCTAAAAGAAACATCCTTTAAAAGCTCAACCATAACACCACCAATACCAAACATAAGAGCATGACCAAAAGAATTATCTTTTTTTAATCCAATTATTAATTCAGTTCCCTTAACAAACTCCTGAACTAAAAAAGATTTAGTTCCTTTAATTTTTTTCAGATCTTTGAATTCTTTTTCTAATTCTTCCTGATTACTAACAATCCTAACTCCATTAACCTCTGTTTTATGAGTAAATTTACTGGAAATTATTTTTAAAACCAAAGGAAACTTAAGATTAATATCATCTATTTTTTTAACAGTCTGACTTTTAACAACAGGCAAAAACTTTTGCACAAATTTCAATGAATCTTCAATATTCTTCATTTGTTTCAAACCTCATCTTTTATTAGGTACAAACCATAAAAATAACAGTCCAAGTATAAAAAACATTCCTAAAGAAGCAATAGCATACTGATAATTGAAGTTAGTAGATAAAAAACCAAACACAATAGGACCTAAAACACCTGAAAATTTCCCAGTTAATTCCATAAAACCAAAAAACTGACCAATATTCTTTTTAGGGCTTAACTGAATAGTTAAAGGCCTCATAGCAGTCCAAACAGCACCCAAAGCAATACCACCTATAATTCCAGCTATAAAGAAAGAAGTTAAAGATACAACATAAAATAAAATAATAGTAGTAATCAGCCATAAAACTCCTGCTATACTCAAAGTCTTTTTAGGACCTAATTTGTCAGTAATCTTTCCAAACAAAAAAGAACCTAACGTAGCTGCTAATGAAAAAATAATATAAAACAACATAAACGCTTTTACAGACAAGCCAATTTCAGACCTTCCAAACAAATAGAAAAAAACAATAACTGCGCTGATAGCATTAATATACATAAACATAGAACCAATAAAAATCAGCAAACCCTTATACTTTTTAATATTTTTTAAAGTTTTAAAAACATCTTTTAGAGAATACTTTATATCTATTTTTAATCCATTTTTAGAACTGCTCTTTTCCTTAATAAAAACAAAAATTAAAGTTGAAAATCCAAAGAAAAACAAAGCAGTTGCAGGAAACATAGCTTTAACACCTTGAACAGACTCCCATCCCAATTTATTTAAAATAATAATAGCCATAATCAAACTCAAAATAGTTCCTGCATAACCAGTTGCAACACCAATTCCAGAAACCCATCCTATTTCCTTTTTCTTTGCAAGTCTTGGAAGCAATGCATTATATGTTGTTAAAGCTGAATGATAAAAGAAATTAGCAAAAAAACCAAAAACCAAAGCAAAAACAAGATTAACATAAATAACTGCAAAAGTAAACAAACAGCAGACTACTGTAAAAAACATAATAAAAGGAACTCTTTTACCTAATCTATCAGACAATGAACCTATAAAAGGCACAAAAAAGGCAACTAAAAGCATGGACAAACCAAAAACCAATCCAATCTGAAAATCAGTGCCTCCTAAGTAATGTTTAATATATAACGGATAAAAAAAACTCACAAACAAAGCAGAAAAAGCAGTATTAGCCATATCATAAATACTCCAAGCAAAAACCTCTTTTTTGTTCATACCTGAATATTTTAATTAAGAGTATTTAAATGTTTTTCTCAATAGGGGTATATTATTTTTTTATCACAACATAGGCAATTTACTAACTACAGCTGAAAATACTTAACCTTACTTTACATTCTCAACAAAACATTTTTATACCTATACTTTGATTCATATAATAGAGGTTTAAATGAAAAACTTTTTCCAGGCAAAAAGAGTTGCTATTATAGGAGCTTCAAAAGAAGAAGGAAAAGTAGGCAATGTAATCTTTCAAAATTTTCTCGGACTTCCGTTTAAAGGAGAAGTATTTGCAGTAAACCCAACTGCTGAAGAAGTAATGGGATATCCAGCATATAAAAAGTTAAAAGATATTCCAGGAAAAATAGATTTAGCGGTTATAGCAATACCTGCAAAATATGTAATAAAAGCAGTAGAAGAATGCGGCAAAGAAAAAATAAAAAATTTGATAATTATTAGCGCAGGATTTAAAGAAATAGGAAATAAAAAACTAGACAATCAACTTCAAAAAATGCTTTCTAAATATAAAATAAAATGCATAGGACCAAACTGTTTGGGAGTATACTCTTCTCAAGGAGTAGACACTCTATTTCTTCCAAAATTCAGACTAAAAAGACCAAAACCAGGAACAATATCATTTGTATCTCAATCAGGAGCATCAGGCTCTGCAATACTGGATTTAGCAGCAGAACAAGGATATGGCTTTTCAAAATTCATAAGCTATGGAAACGCAATGAACATAAATGAAACAGATCTAATAGAATATCTGGGAGAAGACAAAGAAACAAAAGTAATATGTCTTTATGTAGAAGGAATTTCAGACGGCAAACGATTTTTAGATGTATGCAGAAAAATCAGCAGAAAAAAACCAATAATCGCAATAAAAGGAGGAATAAGTAAAAAAGCAAGCCAAGCAACACTAAGCCACACAGGAAGCATGGCAGGACAAGCAGAAATCTATTTTGGAGCATTTAAACAAGCAGGAATAATAACAGCTCATAATCTGGAAGAAATGTTTGATTATCTAAGAATATTTGAAAAAATTCACATAAAACCAAAAGGAAAAAAAATACAAGTAATAACAAACGGCGGAGGATATGGTATATTATCAACAGATGCAATAGAACACTTTGAACTGGAAATGGCAGAACCAAGCAAAAAAACCACTAATTCTCTAAAAAATAAAATGCCCGCAATAGCAGTAATAAAAAATCCAACTGATTTACTAGGAGATGCAAATACACAAAGATACAAAGACGCAATAACTGCTTATAACAAAGATAAAAACGTAGATATAATAATGGCGACAATTTTACCGCAAACGCCGTTAATAGGAGAGAAAAGCATAATCGCAGCACTAAAAGAACTAAAAAAACAAATAAAAAAACCATTAGTAACAATAACAACAGGAAGCAAATATGCAATAGAACTCAGAAAAAAAATAGAAAAAATAGGAATACCCTGTTTTGAGTTTCCTTATAATGCAGCAAGAGCTTTGAAAGAATTTACTTCTTTCTTTTCTTAGTCTTTTTCTTAGGTTCTGGTTCTGCATCATATGTTTCAACTGGTTCTGCATCAGGCTCAAAATCATCGTCATCATCTTCATTAGAGATTAAAAGTACTGAAGTCAAAACACCTACAGAGTTAATTAAAACCATTAAAGCAAAAGTCAACAAAGCTCCAATGATTAAATACAAACAAACTGCATTAGCTAGATTAACTGCAAACAAAATAGTTGCAACAGGCCAAGCCCATTTTGCATCAAAAGCAGCACCCAATAAAATAATCAGTGAAACAAACAAAGCAAACAAAATATACAAAATCTCCAAATAAAAAGGAACTCCACCAGCCATTTTTGTAAGCAAGAAAATTGACCCAATAAAATTTAGAATCAAAAGACACAAAACAAATAATATTTTTATAGCTCCCATATTAAAAACCCCCTATTTTTGTAGAAAACAGTAGAGCATAAGAAATATATAAGCATTTCTATTCTGTAGTAGTGAAATCAATCAAACCAGGCAGCAAACCAAGCCCAAATCCTTCCAAACAAACCTTTTTTAGGCTCTTTAGGCAATGACAATCTGTCTATCTGCGTAGAAGGAATACCGTCAGGATCAGCAGAAGACTCTTCTTGTTCTTTGTTATTATTTGTTTTCTCAACTTTAGATTCATCCTGAACTTTATTATTATCCTCTTTAATTTCTTCAGTTTTATTATCTTCAGTTTCTACATCTTCTGATTCTTCTTCATTATCAGAAGAAGTTCCGCTAGAAATCTTAATCTCACACATGCAAGTATCAGAACACAAACCAATATCAGAACCTTTGTAACAAATCTTATCAGGAGGATCACAATCCTCACCAGAATCAACAATCTTATTGCCACACTCAGCAACATAAACAGGAGCATAAGTTTGAGATTCAGAAGAACTTTGAGAAGACTGAGAATTCACACAGCGGCCATCCTCACATTTTTCAAAACCAAGCTGA
>JAHWHW010000033.1 GCA_019322995.1 Candidatus Woesearchaeota archaeon
CAATGTTATTTCTCCTTATGAAGTTGTTGACAAGTATGGAATTGATGTTTTAAGATATTATATGAACAATAATAATGCTGGTGAAAATTTTAATTTCAGCTGGGAAGATTGTAAAAATAAGCAGAGAAGTCTGATTGTTTTTTGGAATGTTCATAATTTTCTTCTGGATATTTCTAAAGAGATTGGTAAAAATCCTTTTGAAATAAATGAAGATTCTGTTTTAAGCGAATTGGGTGTTGAGGAAAGGTTTATTCTTTCAAGGTTAAACTCTGTAATTAAAAAAGTTACAGAATTATTTGATGCTTATAGAATTGATGAAACAATTACTGTTATTGAAAATTTATTTTTAGACTTAAGCAGGATTTATATTCAGTCTGTAAGAGAAAAAGCAGCTACTGGCTCTGCAACTGACAAAGAAGTTGTTCTTTATACTATTAACAAGGTATTTTTTGAGTCTTTAAAGATTTTCACAACTATTTCGCCTTTTATCTGCGAACAGATGTATTTAAATCTCAAGAACTCTTTTGGATTAAAAGAATTGTCTATTAATCTTTTTGAATGGCCTTCTTATAATGATACTTTTATTGACAAAGAGCTTGAAAAAAACATGCAGATTGCAGGTTCTGTTATCCAGTCTATATTAAGTGCTAGGGAAAAGTCTAAGTTAAGTGTTAGATGGCCTGTTTTAGAAGTAGATATTGTTTCAGAAAATCCTGGTGTTGAAAAAGCCTTGAATGAGCTTAAAAAAATGATTTTATCTCAGACAAATGTTAAAAAATTAAATTATTACAAAATTCATCCTAAAATAAAACAGAGTATTAAGCTTAATTTTGCTTCTGTTAAGTCTGGTTTTGGTGATTTAGCTCCTAAAATTATTGCTAAATTCTCAGGCATTGCACAGGATGAAATGGTTTCTGACTTAAACAAAAAAGGAAAATATATGATTAAAATTGATGATAAGAATTTAGAGATTACTAAGGCTCATGTTATTTTTGAAAGACAGATTCCTGAAGGTTTTGTTGATAATAATTTCAGGTTTGGTTATGTTTTGCTGAACAAGAAAAGAAATCCTGAGCTTGATTCAGAAGGCTATGCTCGTGAAATTATGAGAAGAGTTCAGGCAGCAAGGAAAAAAGCAGGTTTGGAAAAGACAGATAGTATAATGCTTTATATTCAGACAGATGAAAAATTAAAGCAAATGCTTTTGCCTTGGAAAGATAAGATTCAGTTAAAAGTCGGTGCTTCTAAGATGAAAATTGACACTCAAGAACCTGCTAAAAAGCACTCTAATGTCAGTGAAGAAAAAGTCAAGGAAAAAAAGTTCTATTTGCATTTTGAGAAAGAGTGAAATTTCGGTTATTTTGTTTTTTTTACAAAAAAATTCCTTTTATTTGTTAAATAATAAGTTAAAGTCATAAATTTTACGATTTTATTGTTTTTTTTCTGAAAAATTATAGAAAAAACATATTAAGAATTGAAAAAATAAAAAAATCATCGCTTAACCCGGCGATGCAAAGAGTTCACACCTCTTATGTATAAAAACACAAGAAATATATAAAGTTTTTCATGCTGGCGTCGCATAACCTGGTACGCATTATATGCGCAGGATATTGCGAGGAGTTCACACCTCCTTTCCCATCAGAGTATCTGGGTTCGAAACTCAGACGAGGTATTCTCTCTGGGCTAGTATCCCAGCGCCAGCGTTTTTTTTCTTCATTTTGAGAAAGAGTAAAACCTATAATCATTCTCAGAAACATTTAAATAATACCTATACTTCATTAGCTTTGATGAAATGGGTGGTAGTATTTTTAGTCTTGATTATTTTATGTAGTTCTGTTTTTGCAGATTGGAATATGAATTATTCAAACACTTGCGGTAATAATGCTGTTGAAACAGGTGAGGACTGTGATCCTCCTGGAAAGGATTGTTATACTTCTTCTTTTTTAGAAGGAAAGTGCACAAAAGACTGCACTTGTGAAGAATATACTGGTCCTGCATGTGGCAATGGTTTTTTAGAACAAGGAGAAGATTGTGAAACAGATGCCAATTGTCCTTTATATCATTACTGCAATGCCAACTGCAGGTGTATTGCTAAAATAGCTGATGAATCAAACAAAACTAAAGTTAATACTTCAAAAGATATAAACTCTAAAAACAAGATTACATCCAGTATTCCAATAGAAAAAAAAGAGCCTGAAAAAAACAATACTGTTTACAAGGAATTTGTTATTAATGAGTCTTATTTTGAAGCTGAAAAATTCAATGAAAGCATTGGTATTAAGATTACAGGTGCTGTTACAAAAGTAACTGAATCAGTTTTTGGCTCTTTGTTTAAATTAATTAAAAGGTGGTTTTTATGAAGACAAAAGTTTTGCTTATTATTGCAATATTATTGCTTGCTGTTTCTGTTAAAGCAGATGAAGGAAAGATTGATTTTGAAGTCCCTTTAACTGAAAGTGCTTTTGCCAGGTGCCAGAATGGTATTTTAGAAAGCAGTGAGTCTTGTGATTTAGGAACTAAAAAAAATCCTGCTGATCATGATTTGTGTGCTGAAATGGGCAAGATTTTAAAGATTGTTCAGGTTTGTCGTTCTGAAACTTGTTCTTGTTTTCCTGACAGGATGGACTGCGGTAATGGTATTAGAGAAGGTGCTGAATGGTGCGACCCTGGAGAAACTCAAAAAGAAGATCCTGAAAAAAATGATTTATGCCCTCAATTGTCTGAATTGCTTGGAAGAAACATGACTTGTAATCCTGATACTTGTTTGTGTGCTGCTGTCACTAATCTTGCTGAAAGTGCAGTTTGCGGTGATGGAAAAATTGAGTTTAATGAGGAATGTGAATATGATTCTGATTGTGATGAAAATGAAGAGTGCAAAAACTGCAAGTGCCTTAATATGATTCCTGAGATGAACCAAAGTGAGTTAGATGAACTTTTAAATCAGTCTGATATTCCTACTCCTGAGGAAAAAGAGATTATTAAAATGCAGGAGAAAAAGGAATTTGATTATCATGACCTTGTTGGAGTGGCTGTTCCTGAGTTTTTTTATAGTGATTTTAGAAATTCTTATGTAAATGTTTATGTTGAAAAACAGGATAGTGATTATATTATTGGTGTTCAGACAAAGCATAATGTTGTTCAGGAGATTATTGACGGCGGTTATGAAGAGCCGACTATGATTGTTAATGTTGCTGAACAAGATGCTCAGGCTGTTATTAATAGTGAAGACAGGCTTAACGCTCTGGAAAATTCTGTTGGTGATACTGTTATTTACAGGCCTACTGGTTTGTTTGCAAGGATGTGGTTTTGGTTTAAGGGTTTGTTCAGATGAAAAAAGAAATATTGCATAGATTAGGTTTTGTTTTTGTATTGTTAATTGTATTATTACTTGTTTTATCAGCCTGCGGTCCTAAGATTTCTGGAGAGCTTAAGACAAGGCAGAAAACAATTGTTAAAGAGGTTGAAGTTATTCCTGAAAAAGAGATTTTTTTAGAGCACAATGCAACTGATTTTGTAAAACAGGTAATGGGCGAGGTAAAGTATGAATGGGGTTTTGATGAAAAAGGAAATCTTGTTTCTTTGCAAAAGGATAATGAAATTATTAAGTTTTATTACAAGGATAATGTCTTGAGAAAGATTAGTAATGATGAAAAATCTGTTGAGCTTGAATATTTTGACAGCTGGCTTTCTTCTGCTTCTGGAGACACTAAGCTTCCTTTGCATTATGTTGTTAAGGATGGATTATTAATGAGTGCAGATGATTATAGTTTTACTTATGGCAGAGATAATAAGCTTTGGATTTACAGGGAAGGACTAGGTGCTTCTTTGACTTTTTATTATGATGAAGGTTTATTGGATTTTTTCAAAAAAGGAAATATTGTTACTCATTTTTATTTTGATGATGAGAATAAGCTAAAGCATATTGAAGAGCAGAATGCAAGGCATTTGATTATGGGTTATGGCAGGGAAGATAAGCTTGCTTCTTTTTCAGGTGAATTTTATGGTCTTGGAGAGACTTTTGATTATGGAAAACAGAGGATTTCAATTATTTCTAATGTTAATCCTGTTATTTTTACTGGAAAAGACGAGCTTGCTGAAAAAGCATTTCATCTTTATCTTAACTGTGCAAGGATTAGAAAAGGAATTACTGTTTTTGAGCCAATTGCATATGTTGTAATAAATGATTATTTTAACAAAAGTGTTTATGGCTATATGCTTGAAAATTTTTATTGCGAGTGGATACAATGAAGTCTCACAAGGATTTGCCTTTGTCTGAGCTTACTCTTAGGCGTTATGAAAAACCATTTAAATTGTCTGGAAGAGCTTTGATTAAGAAACTGTGCTTAAGTATTGGATTATTACAGCCAGGTGATTCAAGAGATGTTGTTGTTGATGTTTTTAGTGTTATTCTAAATAATAAAGGTCTTAACAGCAGAGAGATTGAGGAAAAGGTTATTTTATCAAGGAAAAACCAAAAGCTTGCATTATTAGGTATTGCCTCTTCTAACATTAGAAGGCAGTTGAAAAGACTTAAAGATATTCAATTGATTGAACGTGTTGGTAATTCCTATCGTTTAAATGAAGATTTAACTCTTCCTGAAATTTTTGAGGAAAAAATAGAGTCTATTCATCTTAAATCTGTTAAAAACAGGGTTAAGGAGTATTTTGAAGCTGTTCATAAAGAGATTAAAAAAGATTAGAGTTTTTTGAAAATGAAAATTAAGGTTTATATGCCGCGAGAAGATTCGCATTTGCTTGAAAAAGAGGTTTTAGAGCATGCTAAAGGTGAAGTTCTTGACATGGGCACTGGTTCTGGTATTCAGGCAGAGGCAGCTGCTTCTTTGAAAAAAGTTAAAAAAGTTCTTGCTGTTGACAAGAGCAGGCATGCTTTGAATTACTGCAAAGAGCATTTGAAAAGCAGAAAAATTAAATTATTAAAATCTGATTTGTTCTTAAAAGTTCCTAAAAAAAATTTTGATACTATTATTTTTAATCCTCCTTATCTTCCAACTGATAAGGTTAATGATATTGCTCTTGACGG
>JAHWHW010000034.1 GCA_019322995.1 Candidatus Woesearchaeota archaeon
TAAAAATGAAAATGAGGCATGTAGTTTTTGGATTAAAATATTACAGGATTCATTTAGAATAATTCCCGGAGAAATTAAAATTCCAGGAACCATTAAAGTTTACAAGCCTCCTGTTAATTGTATTATTTGTTCAAGGATTAAGTTTAGTGATGATTTAAAAGAATATTTTAAAAAGAATAAAAAATCAGAAATTACTTCTTTTGATATGTGGCTGCGGTATAATTATCCTATAACAGGAAGTTTGAGTTATTATGAGCATATTGTTGAAGGTCAGTCTTCTTTAAAAAATAGTTTTAGCACAAGATATCCTAAGTATAGTTTGGATTTTCCTTTGACTGTTTTATATGAAAAGATTTATGTAAGAAAGGATTTTTTTGAATCATTGCAGGATTGGAGATGGCTTGGGACTATAAACAATCCTTTTGGAATTATTATTAGCGAAATACAAAAATATACTGTTTATGAACTAAACTATGTCAAGTTAGTTCCTTATACTCAAGAGAGTTTGATTGATCAAAAAAATGGAGAGGGTTGTATTTTTATCCTTGATTAAAAATGAATAAAAAAGCTATGGAGATTCCTGGTTGGGGTTATGTTATTGCTTTGATTATTGGTTTATTTCTGCTATTGTTTATTTGGTGGATTTTTACAAAGTCAGGTCAGGAAATGGTTGGTATATTAAGAGGTGTTAGATGAATAATCGCGCTGTTGGTTATTTTACTATTGGAACTATTATTGCAGTTTTATTGGGCCTTTTGGTTGTTTTTATGGTTGCAGCAGGTCCTGGTCTTACTTCTTATAAGTATGTTAAAGACAAGTTATTTGGTGATGAGGGACTTTTTTCAGCTATTAAATTTTCTAGTGAAAAGGATTTTGAGCCTGTTGCTTTTAAAAAAAATGTTATTGTTTTGCCTAATGATAAACAAAAAGCAAAATCTTTGATTATTGAAAAAACTTTGGACTGCTGGAAACAGTTTAATAGTATAAATTTTAAAAATCCTATACATTGTTATAAGTTTATTAGGGCTAATGATAATTTTATTACTGTTAGCAAAGATGAAGTTAAGCGTTCTATTTATTGGTCTACTGAAGCTGAAGATACAGGTTTTGTTCAGCCGTCTATTTCTTCTGAAATTGCAGAAATGCCTGAATTTTATGAACTTTTTGGCAGGTCAAAGCCAGAAGATGTTTATTTTTTTGCTTTAAACTGGAATATTCCTAATAATGAGCCAATTTATGCTTTTCACAAGGAATTTTATATTTGTGCTCATACTGGAAGGCCGGATATTGCTGTATCATCTAAAGAAGATTCTGTTGTTGCTTATTTGTCAGATAGTTTGTATAAAGGTTATTTGACAGTTGCAAAGTTAACAAAGCAGTTGCCTTATGGTCCTGTGATTTATATAACTACAAATCCTGAAAAAGACTGTCCATTGCCTGCTCCTAAATGAAAGAAACTTTTATATACTATTATAATTAGTTAGTTATCATGTCAAAAAAAGGAGTGTCTTTAAGTGTGAATACTATTGTAGTTGTTGTTCTTGCTTTGTTAGTGTTTGTAATTGTTCTTTATCTTTTGCAGTCTAATATTTCTAAAAGCTCTAAACAATATCTTAATCTGACTGATCAGGTTGAAAAGGATATCCAATCAAAAGATGTTTGTGCTAAGATGTTTTCTGGCAGGTATTGTTATTCTCCAAAAAAATCAGAGATTTGTCCTGAGGGTTATTCTGTTGTTTATCCTTTGAATGAATGGAAGGATTGTGATGTTGGCCAGAATTGCTGTGAGAGTGATTAGTTATGACTTCTATAATGTTATTAAAGAAATTGGGCGTTTTGGTTTATGGTTCTTTGATTTTTTTGCTTGTAATTGGTGTTTTATTTACTGTTTATCAAATTTTTTGGAAAGAAGAATTAACTATTCCTGAGCAGAATTTAGAGTCTGTTTTTTCTGAGATTAAAGAATTGCAAAAGGATTCTTGTTTTGAAGTTGCAGTAAGACCGTGTAATAAGTATTATGGTTTGTTGTTATATCCTAATGATAATTCTGTTGAACAATGTCATGGAAAGCCCTGTTTGTGTGTTCATCAGGATGGTGTTCCTTTAAAATGCAGGCCTTTGGCTGGCGAGAAGATTGAATCAAAGACAAGTGCTTGGTTTGAAGCAGGTTATTATCATCCTGTAAAAGTTTGCAACAACAACGAAAAGTTATCTATTAGTCTTGTTTAAAATGTTTAGTTCAAAAAAAGGCGAAGCTGTTGACATTTTAATGCATCCTGTTTTTATTACTTTTGTTGCCTTGGCTGTTCTTTTGTATTTGTTATGGTTTGTTCACGGAATTGGTTCTGAGTCTGTTTTTGAAAAAAAGTTTTTAGCAGAGGATATTGCTCTGACTATTGATTCTTTATTGGCTGCAAGGGGAAATGTTGTTGTTTATTATCAGCCTCAAAAACAGGATTATGTTCCTGAGTTTAATTATTATTTTAAGAAAAATCAGGTAATTGTTCATGAGGATGAGGTTCCTGAGAGTAGTGCAGGAAGGTTTTTTTTCACTTCTGACCCAAAAATTGATTTCAAAGAAAAGCGTTTAAAGTTTAGCGAGCCTTTTATTTTGCCTGTATTTGCTAAATTAGGAAATAGACTAATAGTTGATGATGCTCATAATCCAGAAGATAATTTTAATATTTTTCTTCTTGATTGTCCTGATGCAAAGTTTGATTATAAAAAAATCACTTTAGATCCTGCGCATGGTTTTAATAAAGATTTAAATCAGGGTTCTACGGGTTTTACTACAGATAAATTAGAGGAATTTATTTTGACAAGAGAAATAAGCAGTATGGCAAATACTTTGGATTACGGTTTTATAGGAGTATTAACAAGAGAATCAGATATTTATTTGCCTATAAATAGTAGAAAAAACATGATTGAGGATTCTTTGGTTTCATTGCACATTGGTTCTTCTTTAGTAACTGATAATTTGGTTAAGGCATATATTAATTATGATTCAGAAAAGAGAGAGCAGAGTCTTAAGCTTGCTTGTGAATTGGTCAATGAGATTTCTTCAGCTTTGATTGAAAAAAAGATAAAAATAACCGGAATTGCAGTTGTTCCTGTAATTCCTGAACAAAAATCTGACAGACAGTTCAGCATTTTAGTCAAAGATAAACCTGCAGTTTTATTAGAGATTGGGAATATTAATGTACCTAATACTTTTTCGCATGAAAACAAACGGGCAATAGCATCTGCAATAATACAAGGTATGAAAAATGCTCAGAAATAAAAAAGCTCAGTTAAGTCATGTTTGGAAATGGCTTTTGTATATTCCTTTGACTGCAGTTATTGTTTTTTTGATTACTTATATTCCTGTTTTTGTTTTTAGTGATGTTACTAATACGCAGAATTTGGAGAATATTATTCTTTCAGAGAGAGCTTATCATGCAGTTTCTATTTATGATGATTTGATTTTTAGGGAATATCCTGGCCATACTTGTTCTGCAGGTTGTTTTAATCAAAAGATAATAGAAGATGCTTTTGACAGCTCAGATTCTCCTAGAAATTTGGGCTTTAAGCTGACTTTTAATAAAAAATCAATTTTTTTCAATGAGGATTTTTATAATGATGCAAAACCTCTTTCTCCTGTTCGTTATGATACTTTTGTTGAAGTGAGGCCGGTTATTATAAAAGATAGAAAAGCTGTTGATGATTTGGTTATTGATCAGGTTTATTCTGATAGGAGGGATGATTTTGAATCATAAGGCAGGCATTTGGGGTTTGAATTTTTTGGCTTCTGTTGCTGTTATTACTATTATTTTTGTTGGTGTTTTTGTTCTTGTTTCTTTAATGCCTGGCGATATTGGCGAGGTAAAGGCTTCTGTTAATCAGGTTAATACTGGTTCTCAGTTGATTAATTTTTTTCGTATTCCTGTCAGGGGATTGTTGATTGCTGATTTAGCTGATAAAGAGAAAAAAACAGTCGGTTGTTCTGATTTAGATACTGCTTTGAATTATTTTTATGGTGAAAAAGTTGCGTATAAGTTAACTATTGATAATAAATTAAAGTGTTCAAAAGGTGATTTTTTTGATAACTTGTTCAGATCAGAATTTTATCTGCCTGATTATAATGGCGATGTTAAAAAAATTGTTTTTGAGGTTTGTCCATGAGATTATTTAAGAATAAGAAAGGTTTAGATTATTCTGCCTGGATGATTATTGTTGTTTTTATTGTTATTATTTATTTATTTGTTGTGATATATTCTAAATTAGATGTTTTTGATGTTAGTATTGGTGATCAAGAAGCTTGTTTAATGAATTCTTATTATGAAGGCGACAAGATTTTGTTGTTTGTTGACCAGTCTGCTAAGTTTTCAGTTTATCGCGCATTAGGCGAATGGGGAAAAAACGGAGCTTCGTTGCCTGATAAGTTTCCTTTTTTTAAATTAAGTAATACTCCTTATTGGTTTAAGGATAATATCAAATATTATAAAGATGCAAATTTTTATGAGAGTTTTGAGTTTTATTTTAAAAATAATCTTAAGAAGTATCTTGAGAAATATCCTGATTATTTTTTAGATATTGATTATGAAATTGCTGTAACAGATGATAAGATTTTGGGTGTTCCTCTTAAGCCGGTTTTGCTTCCTGTTGTTCTTTCTCCTGAGAAAAAAGAAAAATATGGCGAGTTAATTTCTGAATTTATGGAAAAATTTGGGGTTTTTGGAACTGGTATTTATGCTTTAAGACCTTCTTTTAGTTTGGATATAAATACGCATATTAGTGATGTCGAATTAGTTGCCAAAAAGGTTGATATTGTTATTGAATGTATGAAATCAAGCGATGTTTCTGAGTGTATTGAGCCTTTTCAGTCTAAAGATGGTTTGTTTTGGAACTATTTTACATATGATAATGAAAATACTGTTGTTTTTGATGTGATTTTGGAGAATATTAACAATCCTTATGATGAAGAGATGTTTCATCTTATTTTTGCTTTAGAAAATGCAGGTTGAGATTTAATAGCTATTCTGTATTATACAAAAC
>JAHWHW010000035.1 GCA_019322995.1 Candidatus Woesearchaeota archaeon
GGCCTAATCAGCTACAAAGCAAAACCAGGAGATGGAACAACAGAATACTCAATATGGGCTTTTTACGGAGCAATAAAAGAAAAAAAATACACTTGTTTTCTTAAACAAGACACTGTCCTTCCAATGATGTATATGGATGATGCAATAAATGCAACAATTAAAATAATGGAATCGCCTGCAGAAAAAATAAAAATAAGAACAAGCTATAATCTTTCTGCAATAAGCTTTTCACCAAAAGAAATCATGGAAGAAATCAAAAAACACATACCAGAGTTTGAATACACATTTGAACCAGACTTTAGACAGCAAATTGCAGAATCATGGCCGCAAACAATAGACGATCAAGATGCAAGAAAAGACTGGGATTGGAAACACGAATTTGATCTTCCAAAAATGACAGAAATAATGATTAAAGGTGTTCGGGAGAAATTCAAAAAATAAACCAAAAACACCACTTCTAAGTGCTAATAAACATTTAACTAACTATATATAATAATGTTTAAGTATGGTGGAAATATCTGAAAGAGAAGAAGACCTGCCAGATTTAGAAATCGCAAAACTTCTAAAAATAGCAGTAGAACATCCAGAAATAATATCTCTTGGACCTGGAGAGCCGGATTTTCCAGCTGCAAAAGAAATAATAGAACACACAAAAAAAATCGCACACAAAGTAAGCCATTATTCTCCTCCAGGAGGAAGAAAAGAATTCAAACAAGCAATTATAAAAAAACTAAAAAAAGAAAACAACATAAATGCAGATGAAAACCAAATAGTAGCAACATGCGGAAGCCAAGAAGCATTATTATTATCTGCTGCCTGCTGTCTTGATGTATCAGAACAAATACTTCTGCCAAATCCAGGATTTATGGCATTTCTCCCAACATTTGAATTATTCAATGCAAATCCCAGATTTATAAAACTAAACGAAGAAACAGGATACTCAATAAACCCAGATGACATAAAGAAAAAAATAGACAAGAAAAAAACAAAAGTTCTACTAATAAACTCACCCTCAAATCCAACAGGAAATGTACTAAGCAAAAAAATATTAGAAGAAATAGCAGACATATCAATTGAAAACAACTTAACCATATTTTCAGATGAAGCGTACGAAAAAATTATATATGATGACACAAAACACATATCAATCGGCTCATTAAACGGAATGAACCAGCACGTAGCAACATTTCATTCATTTTCAAAAACAGCTGCAATGTGCGGATACAGGCTGGGATATGTTGCAGCACCGCACAAACTTGCAGAAGCAGTAAAAAACACACACATTTACTCAACAATATGCGCGCCCACAATATCGCAAATGCTTGGAACAAAAGCACTAAAAATGGGAAACAAATACGTCAAAAAAATGGTAAACGAATATGACCGAAGAAGAAGAATGATGATACCAAGACTAAACCAAATGGGAATAAGCACACCAATGCCAAAAGGAGCATTCTATGGATTTGGAAATGTCACAGCATTTGAAAAAAACAGCAAAAAATTCTGCGTAAAAATGATAAAAAAAGCAAAAGTAGCAGCAGTTCCAGGAATAGATTTTGGACCTGCAGGAGAAGGACATGTCAGATTTTCATTTGCAACAGATTACAAACTAATTGAAAAAGCACTTGACAGAATGGAAGCATTTCTGCACAAATACAAATGATAAGCATAAGAATTCACGGAAGAGGCGGACAAGGAGTAAAAAAATCAGCTCAAATACTTGCAAGAGCATCACACATTGCAGGATATAAAACACAGGACTTTGCAGTGTATGGAGCAGAAAGAAAAGGAGCTCCTGTAACAAGCTTTGTAAGAATAGACAAAAAAAAGATAAACACAAGAGGATATGTATGGAATCCTGACTTTATAATTGTACTTGACGATTCACTAGAATTATCCTGCCATCTAACAGGAAGAAAAAAAACAACAAAAGAAATCATAAACACAACAAAAAAACTAAAAATAAAAGTTCCATACTGCAAAGTTGATGCAACAAGCATAGCAGTAAAAGAACTAGGAAAAAATATTCCAAATGTTGCCACATTAGGAGCATTTATAAAAATTTTCAAAATAATAAAACTATCACACCTGGAAAAAGCAGTTGAAATAGAAATAGGCAAAAAACACCCAGAATTAGTTCAAAAAAACATAAGAGCTGCAAAAGAATGCTATAAAAAGGTGGTATGTTGAGCAAACTAATAAAAGAAACAGACATCAAAAACCTAAAGAAAAAAGGAATACCTTATGCAGTTGAAAAACAAAAACTAATAGAAAGATCAGGGTGGAGAACATTCAAGCCAGTAATAGATTATAAAAAATGCATAAAATGCGGAATGTGCTGGCTACACTGCCCAGACTCTGCTTATACTATAAATAAAAAAGGATATCCTGTCTGCGATGGAAAAGTATGCAAAGGATGTCTTTTGTGCGTTGACATCTGCCCTGTAAACGCAATAAGCATAGAAAAAGAAAAAAGAAATGAAACAAAAAAAGGGGACAAAAAATGATTGATTTGCTAGACGGCAATGTATGTGCTGCATGGGGAGCAAGAATAGCCAAAGCACAATGCGTTCCATGTTTTCCAATAACCCCAACAACAGAAATAATAGAAACAATAGCATCATGGAAAGCAAAAAATGAATTTCAAGGAGAATTTGTGCAATTAGACTCAGAACATAGTGTAGGTTCTGCAGCATTTGGAGCATCTATAACAGGAGCACGAGTATTTACAGCAACAAGCTCACAAGGACTATTATTAATGCACGAATTACTGCCAATAATATCCGGCTGCAGAACACCAATGGTAATGGCAACAGTATCAAGATGCTTATCAGCACCAATAGGACTTTGGCCTGATCATAATGACACCCTTGCAATGAGAGACGCAGGATGGATAATGTTTATCTGCGAAACAAACCAAGAAGTTCTTGACAGCGTAATAATGGGATATAAAATATCAGAAAACCCAAAAATACTCCTTCCAGTAATTGTAAACATGGATGGATTTGTCCACTCATATACAAGAACTCAAGTAAACATACCAGACCAAAAATTAGTTGACAAATTCCTTCCACATCCAGAATTAGAAATTAAATTAGATGTTAAAAAACCAATGACATTAGGAATACCTGCAATGGGATTAGATTATATGAGATACAGAGCACAATTAAACAAAGCAATGCAGGACTCATTTTATGTAATAGAAAAAGTGCAAAAAGAATGGGCAAGACTAACAAAAAGAAAATACGATTTTATAGAAGAATACAAACTAAAAGACGCAAAAGCAGCAATAGTAATGATAGGTGCAAACACAACAATTGCGCGAGCAGCAGTAGATGACATGAGAGCCAAAGGGAAAAAAGTAGGACTTTTAAGAATTAGACTATTCAGACCTTTTCCAGAAAAACAAATAAGAAAAGCACTTGAAAAAATAAAACACATTGCAGTAGTAGACCAAAACATATGCCCAGGAATGGGCGGAATACTATACCCAGAAATAAAAATGGCATTATCAGGACATAAAAAAATAATAAACAACTATATCAATGGTCTTGGAGGAAATTTTGTATCAGAACAAGACTATATTTCAATACTAAAAGACGTTGTTAAACTAAAAAAAGAAGAAAGAAAATGGCAGATGTAAATTTTGACATTAAAAGCGAAAAGAAAAAACCTCATTTAATCACAGGAGGAACCTTTGCATGCTCTGGATGCGGAGCAATACTAGGAACAAAACTAACACTAGTTGCTCTTGGCAAAAATACTATTCTAATCAATACATCAGGATGCATGACACTAACAGCAACATGGCCTTTCACTCCATATAAAGTTCCCTGGGTTCACGGAGCAATAGAAAACGGCGGTTCTGTTGCAGCAGGAATACTAATGGGACTAAAATCACAAAAAAAAGACAAAAATGTAAATATAGTAGTATATGCAGGAGACGGAGCAACATATGACATTGGACTGCAGGCATTATCAGGAATGGTTCACCGCAAAGAAAAAATAATTTACATCTGCTATAACAACTGCCAGTTTGCAAATACAGGACACCAATGCTCAGCAGCAACACAACAATATTCAAGAACATCAACAACACCGCCTCCAATAGGAAACCCTTTGCCCAGAAAAAACATGGCTAAAATGATGGCATTAAACGGAGCAGACTACTGCGCAACAGCATGCGTATCATTCCCATTTGATTTTATAAAAAAATTGCGAAAAGCATCAACAATGAAAGGAGCATCATTTATAGATTTATTAACACCATGCGAACCAGGATGGATGGTAAATTCACGAGACACACTAAAAGCAGGAAAACTAATGGTAGAAACTGGAATGTGGCCTTTATACGAAATAGAAAACAAAAAAATCACACTAAGCTACAAACCAAAAATGCTTCCAGCAGTAAAAGCACTACAAATGCAGGGACGATTCAAACACTTAAAACAAGAACAAGTAACACAAATACAACTCGCAATAGTTAAAGAATGGGAAATGATAACAAAAGGAAAATATTGGGAAGCTGATGAGTATTGAACGGCTCTGTCCTGAATCTCGCTAAAAGCTCGGGTTAGCAGCTTCAAATTCATAATAATGTCCACTATTGCTGACATTCTCCGAGGGAGGCAACCCTCTTGTCAGCCCAATACTTCAATAAATAGAATTTGACTAACGCTGCTAACCTACATTTAGGACAGAGCCGTATTGAACAAAACATTTATATTCTAATATTATCATAATACTGAAAAAGCGGTGATTTTAGTGAAAAAAAATCCCATACTAATAATATCAATCATATTTCTAATTGGAATAATCGGACTAATTACCTTAATTAAATTACCACAGGAAAAGATTCAATTTAACTATTACATAACCGGAGAAGTCATAACAGGAATGCAAACAGGACCTGAAATTGACTGGAATGACCAACAACAAACACCTGTAAAAGATGTCCAATATGTTTCAGAACTAAAC
>JAHWHW010000036.1 GCA_019322995.1 Candidatus Woesearchaeota archaeon
ATAAAGATAATTCTTAGAATAACTCATGGCAGGCAAAGTAAAAATTAAAGTTATTATTGGAATTGAAGCTATTAACAAAACAATTGCAACAGCTAACTGCTGCAAAACAACAATAATATACTCCTTAAAATTTCCAAAAACAATCTTATGCGCTCTAACAACATTAAAAGCATGCGTCAAACTTTCTTTTTCGGCTAATTGAATAAACATAATAGGAGCTATGAAAGAAATATATATTATGACTGCATAATATGCAATAAAACCAAAAGGACCTGCAAACTGAAGAAAAGAAACAGGCATTATAACAATTCCAATAACTGCACTTAAAATAAAAACATAAATACCTAAAATAAAATTAGGCCAAAACTTTCCAAACTTAGGGGCTTGCTTGTATTTTCCCTTGATTATACTTTGTATTATCCTCATAATATATCCGCTAAAAGCAAACCAGCCAAAAATAGGAATTAAAATCCAAAGCCAATAGAATAATCTTTTAATCCTTGCAAATGGAAATTTTAAAGCTTGTTCAATTGTTGCCATTTAAATCACCTTAATTATTTTGCAATCCAGGAATATTTTGCAGGACCGCAAATATCAATGCAATTCCTCATAGGCATTATTCCCTGAAATTCTAATCCTTTACCGCCATAAGGATTGCCTCCAACACCAACAACATAAGGACCTGTTATGCATCTGCAATAGCCGTCATTTGATGCTTTAAAATTCCAGGAATAAGCTCCTGTTTCAGTCATAAAATACATTGAAACAAGTGTAATAGCAGCAATAAGACAAATTGCATAAAGAGCAACTCTTCCTAAGTCTTTTTGATTCATTAAACATCACCTCATAATATATAATCCAATCCAAAAGTAGTATATTAATGTTTGGGTAAGCTTTTAATAAATCTTACAATTATCAATTAGTATGAAGAACAGTAAAGATGATTTTATAATAGACCAATTAAGCAAACTAGAAAAAACAATGCAGAGGGAAATAGAAAAAACAAATCGAATCGTGGTACAAGAACAAACAGTTCTAGGAAAAATAACAGGATATAGAAAACCAAATGAGAAATATAAAATGTATTGGAATTTAATATCTTCTAAAGGAAATAAAATCCAATTCTGGACAATACAAGAAGATGACCCTGATAGAATACCTAGTTTAATATTACAACAAATGTCTGAAGCTATTTTTGAAAAGTATGGAATATGACTTTTATGTCACACTAGCTTTATATGTGCAAAACACCTATATACACCTATGTGACATTTAAGTCATAGGGGTGGCAGATGGAGAGAAAAATGACAAAAGAAAAATCAGAGTTAGAAGAAAACACAGATAGAAATTATGAACCACTGTCTGAAGACTTTAAAAATTCAATTGAACCTGGGTTTAGATATGCAATTGAAGCGCTTGCAAATTATGATATAAAATTACATCAGTCAAATAATTCTGAAAAATCAATAATGCCTTATATTGGCTCAATACTTTTTTTAGATGTCTTAAACAGACTAAGTGATAATCCTGAATATCAAAATCAAATTAGAGAAATATTCAAAGATTATCTAAAAGAAACATCAAACTGGAATGATGAAAAAATAAACAAATATTTCAAAACACCATAAAATAAACCAAAATAAGGAGGAAAAATAAAAATGGCAAAAAGCGAATCAAAAGAAGAACAAATCGGATTCCACAAAGGAGCTCTAACAACACTTGCAAAAGAAAGAGAAGAAATGGGCAGAATACTAGGAATAGTAGAACAACTAATGCAAATGCACATAAAAGCACTTAAAGACATGGGCATTGATTTAGAAGCAGAAGCAAAAAAAGCTGCAAAGAAAAAACCATTAGAGGCCAAACTTAAATGAGCTATTTAAATTCAGGAACAGGATATGGAAATACAGGAGGAGCATACTCTAACCAGGGATATGGCAAAACAACATCATACACTCATCCTCTTCATGAATATTTCCAATCAATGTCAAAATTAGAAAAAATAGCAAAATACACACACAAAAACGCAAGCATAGAAACAAAAACACAAAAAATACATTCTTATACCAGCACAAACGGAACATATCTAAAAAACAAAACACCTGCAGAACACTTGTTTCTAAATCCAAACAGACCATTAACAAAACAAATAAGCACAGAAAACGAAATAATGCAATATATTAAACAAGCATTTGAAAAAACAACAGGGAAAAAATTATCGCCGGAATTTACAAAAATAACAATATTAAATGAAAAAGACTTTAGAAAACTTCACGAAAATAACAATGGAATATGGCATTCAGGACTTCAGGGATTTGCAGTAAACAGAAATGGAATTGGAATAAATGAAATATTTGTAAAACAAAACAGACTAGACAGCCTGATGCTTACAATAGGCCATGAAATAGGACACATAATGAGCCCAACACTAAAAAATACAACAGACGAAGAAGCAAAAGCATTTGCGTTTTCCCTTGAATGGATGAGAGCAATAAAAGACAACAACATAGCAGGAATAGCAGAATGCATTAATCCAAATCCCGCAAAAAATGGACTTCATGACAAAGCATTTGAATTTGTAACAGAAATGATTAAAGAAGGAAAAACACCAATGCAAATATTCAAAGAATTAACAAAAGGGGAAATATCCCTCTCAAAAAAACTAGAAGTGGTTTGCTTAACATGAAAAAATACCTGCCAAAATACGATCCAATAAATGAATATCACAAGATTTATACTAAATCGGAGGCTAACTAAAAAAATGGCAAAAAAAACAAAGAAAAAAGAAACATCTCAAGAAAAAATGATTAAAGAAGTAGAAGAAAAAATCCCAAAAGAAGTAAAAGAAAAACTAATGAAAGTAAAACAAAAACTAGACAAATTCAAGAAAAAAATAATAGACAAATTCGACAAGTACATAACAGGAATAGCTTTATTGCCTCCTCCAAAACCTGCGCCAAATGCAAAACCTGAAGAAATAAAAAAATTAGAAAAGGAAAAAGACAAATTTCGCGTTCTTATCCTAGTGGATGACACAGAACCCCATAAAATGTCAAAAGCAGAACTAAAAGAAAAAATAAGCACAATCATAGAAAAAACAGCAAAAGAAACAGATGAAAAAATAATACCTCAAACAATTCTATTAACAGAATTATGGCAAAACTGCTATGACGGAAAATACGAGCTTCTCCAAACAATAGCAATGAGCGCGCCAATACACGACACAGGAATGCTTGCAGCAATAAAAATTGCAGAAGTTCACAAGACAATGGTCTTGAAAAAGTTTGAAAAATACATAGTAGCTCATGTTCTGGGCGGAAGCCTTGTTCAAGGAAGAGCAACACCAGACTCAGACATAGATGTATTTGTAGTAATTGACGATACAGACGTTAAAAAAATGACAAGAACAGAACTAAAAGACAAATTAAGAGCCATAATTATTGACATGGGATTCCAAGCAGGAGAAATGACAGGAATAAAAAACAAACTAAATGTCCAGGTATATATACTGACAGACTTCTGGGACTCTGTAAAAGAAGCAAATCCAGTAATTTTTACATTTTTAAGAGACGGAGTGCCTTTTTTTGACAGAGGAATATTCATGCCATGGAAACAGCTTCTAAAAATGGGAAAAATAAAACCAAGTCCAGAAGCAATAGACATGTACATGAGCTCAGGAGAACAAGTACTAGACAGAGTAAAACTAAAACTTCGTGATTTAGGAACAGAAGACTTTTTCTGGGCAACATTCACTCCAAGCCAAGCAGCACTAATGCTCTATGGAGTTCCACCTCCAGCACCAAAGGAAACACCTGAAATGATGAGAGAAATATTTGTAAAAAAAGAAAAACTATTAACTGAATCAGATGTAAAAGTTCTAGACAAAGTATTAGATGTCCGTAAATCAGTAGAACACGGAACAAAAAAAGCAGTAACAGGAAAAGAAATTGATGACTTAGTAAACAGCTGTGACAAATATCTTAAAAGACTTAAAAAACTATTTACACAAATTGAAAAAATCAAAGAAGGAGAAACAATGCTAAATATAGCCGACACATTAACAACAGTAACAAGAGACATTCTAAGAAAAGAAGGAGTTGAAAAAGCATCAGATGCAGAACTTGTAAAAAAATTCGATGACAGTATGATACACACAGGAAAAGCACCTGCAAAATTCCTGAGAACACTAAAAGATGTTTTAAAAGCAAAAAAAGAACACGACTCAGGAAAACTTACAAAAACAGATGTTGACAAAGCAAGAAAAAGCGCAGGAGAATACATAAGATTTGCAGTAGAATACCTTCAAAGAAAACGCGGAAAAGAACTTGAAAGAGCAAAAATCAGAGTAAAATACGGAGAAAAATACGGCGAAGTAACAATTCTTGGAAAAACAGCATTTATAATAACCGACTTAGGAGCTGAAATCAAAGAAATCAAAAAAGCAGAAATAGAAAGAAATGGAAAAATAGGAACAATACAAAAATCAAGCTTTGAAGATCTTGAAAAAGCTCTTGCAAAAATCGCAGTGCCTGAAAAAGTAATGCTGTCAAGCACAACACTGGAAAGCCTAGAAAAAATCTTTGGAAAAGACTTTGAAATAATGATTGCCTAAACAGGCAATAATTTTTTATTTATTTCATCAGAAGGTCTTTCATCAGGAATAAACTTTTTAAGAGTTTTATTCTTAAAAGAAACCGGCTCTATTTTGCAATTTTTATCATATGTGCATTTATTAAACAACAATAAGTCAACTATTGCAGAATATCTTCTAATCTCTTCAATCCAAGCATTTTCATTACCATTAAAATCTGTTTCTTCAATCTGCTGTAATCTTAAATCAAGATAAGACTCAACATCAG